>NZ_JAQIHG010000004.1:0-151935 GCF_035916735.1 Acinetobacter minutum | reverse complement strand
TGTCCCAGGGTTGTGAAGCTAAAACCACAGAAATACCCAAGAAAATGCCAGTCAATTTCTTAACTGACTGGCATTACTTCATGAGAAGGTCTTTTTTTATGCCTGAAATTTAACACTGATCCTTTAAAAGCTAGTGTTCTGTAAAAACTTGCTCTACAATAAAACGAAACGTATCGTTTCGAAATTTATTCACCCATGAC
The DNA here is from genome assembly GCF_035916735.1 of Acinetobacter minutum. Taxonomy (NCBI): domain Bacteria; kingdom Pseudomonadati; phylum Pseudomonadota; class Gammaproteobacteria; order Moraxellales; family Moraxellaceae; genus Acinetobacter; species Acinetobacter minutum. Next base: position 151,735 of record NZ_JAQIHG010000004.1, on the reverse strand, counting down.
AGAAACTGAAAAATGCTCACGCCGCAAGCAGCTCATTTTAGATGCTGTATTGGCGGCTTTACAGCAACATGACTATGCACGTCTTACGATTGAGGATGTGGCAGCACGGGCCGGGGTGGGGAAATCCACCATTTACCGCTGGTGGAAACACAAATCTGATCTGGTGTTGGATGCTTTTAAACAACAAACCGCTTCGGTCTTTGAACTGGATTTTACTGCTAGCCTGAAATATAACCTAAATCAACAGTTGCTCAAGCTCTCTGCCGCATTGAATCATCAGGTGGGCCGTGCGTTATTGGTTGTGATGGCTGAGAATCGTGAAGCAGCAGGCGAGTTCTTTAAGCAGTATTTACTGCCACGCCGTGAACAGACACGCAAACTGATTGAGCTGGCCATTCAGCGTGGTGAAATCCGGGCCGATTATCCATTTGAACTGATGCTGGATACCTTATACGGGCCCATCCATTACCAGATTATCTTTTTTAACCGCATGCCGGATCACGCCTATATTGAGGCTTTGGTTGATCTCGTGCTGCAACCGGTTTTATTGCCTTAAGTCTTCTCCCATTTGTGCAAGTTGAGATCTCCCATGTCCACTGCGACTGCTGAAAAGTTGTGGAACCGCTCATTTTTATTATGTGTGGCGACAAACCTGTTCCTGTTTATTTATTACTATGCCTTGTTAACCATCTTGCCGATTTACATTATGAAAGCATTGGGGGGCTCGGTGAGTCAGGCCGGATTGGCACTGACCCTGTTTTTGGTTTCTTCCATTGCCATTCGTCCTTTTTCAGGGTTGATCATTGAAAAAGTCGGTAAGAAAAAAGCCTTCTTGGCCTCATCCGCAATGTTTATGTTGTTGGCCTTGGGCTATCTATTCGTTGATAGCATGTTGGCGCTACTGGTCATCCGCTTTGTACATGGTATCTGGTTCAGTGTGTTAACGACGGTCACCGTGCCGATTGCCAACGAGTTTATTCCAGAACAGCGTAAAGGTGAGGGCATGGGCTATTATGTGATGTCCACCAATCTGGCAGTAGTATTCGGGCCGTTAATTGCCTTGACTGTGGTGCAATACAGTAATTTTACGACCTTATTTGCTGTGCTGACCGGAATTATCGCGTTAAGTTTTATTTTTTGTCTGATGATTCCAGTCAAAGAACATGTCCAATCTGTAATTTTGTCGCAAGATGAAGTCCGCCCTAAATTTAGTTGGCACCATATTATTGAAACGCGTGCCGTACCGATCGGTTTTGTGGCCTTGGTGACTTCTTTTGCTTATTCCAGCATTATGAGCTTTATTACAGCCTATAGTGAAAGCAAGCATTTGTTGGCCTATACCAGTCTGTTCTTTATTGTTTTTGCGATCTCGATGATTGTGGTTCGTCCCTGGATTGGCAAAATTTATGACCGCAAAGGGCCGAGTGCCGTGATTTATCCGTCATTCCTGTTTTTTGCCTTGGGTCTATTTACCGTGAGCATGATGAGTAATCAATGGATTCTATGGTTATCTGCGGTGTTTATCGGGATTGGATATGGTTCATTATTTCCATGTTTTCAAACCCTGGCGATTCAGGCGGTGCCGAAAGAACGGATGGGACATGCCATTTCCACCTTTTTCACCTTGTTTGATCTCGGGATGGCAGTGGGATCGGTCGTGTTGGGACTGGTGATCGCACGTTTTGGTTTTGAAAGTACCTACGGCTTATGTGCAGTGCTGGTACTTCTTACCGTGCTGTTATACAAAGCGACGGTAGCCAGCCGTTTAGCAAAAAAAGCCTAAAAGGGAGTGGGAGAAGATGGAATTACGACATTTACGCTATTTTGTTGCGGTGGCCGAAACACTGAACTTTACCCGGGCGGCACAGAAAATGTATACGGTGCAGCCTTCTTTGAGTCAGCAAATCAAGGATCTGGAGCATGAAGTAGGTGTGCAGCTGCTACTGCGTTCCAACCGTAAGGTTGAATTGACTGAAGCAGGCGAAGCCTTTTTAAAAGAAGCGCTGCTGAGTCTGGAACATGCAGAAAAAGCCGTTCAGGCCGCACGTCAGGTGGAAAGTCAGCAGAAAGAGCAATTACATATCGGCTTTGTACCGGTTGCTGAGATGAAGATTTTCCCCTACATCATGCCAAATATCCGTGCGCATTTTCCGGAGTTGAAGATTGATTTCCATAGCTTGACTGATGCTGAGCAGTTACAGGCACTGAAACGGGGTGAAATTGATATTGCCTTCACCCGCTATGTGGATGATTGCGATGAACTGGAGCACGTGCTGATTTTCCGTGAACCTTTAACCCTGATTATGCCGAAGGATTCGCCATTCGCTGCTCAGCGTCATGTCAGTATCAAGAGTTTTAATCAGCAGGATTTTATTATCAGTGATGAGAAGTCATCGCCACAATTGTACAAAGTCATTCAGGCATTTCTTCAACAGGAAAAAATCAAGGTGAATGTGGTACAGCATTCCACCAACATTTTATTAAATGTCAATCTGGTGGGGATGGGGGTTGGATGGAGTCTGGTGCCTGCCTACGTGATTCCTTTGCTCGGTGATAAAATCGTGGTGAAAAATACCATTGAACCGTTACCAATGATTGGTCTGTACGCCAGTTATCGTGCTGGAAAAAAACATAAAGCGATTGAGCTGATTCTGAAAATCTTGAAAGAACAGTTTCATGTTGACTTTTTTGCCTCCTGATGAGAACGCACTGACTAGAACCCCACACATGTGGGGTTTATTTTTGACGGCCAATAAAAAACCACTCCGTAGAGTGGTTTAACGTCGTCAACCGGGACTTATTTAAGATGCAACTTGGCAAACAGTTGCTGGCTGGTGTGATCCAGCGTCTGAGGAATGGCCAGTGCCGCGACAAAGCGGTCTGGACGGAGAATTACAATCGACTGGTTGGTTTGACCAAACCAGCTGCGGATTTCGGTCCCGATATCGCCAATGGTGATGACACCCTCAATTTTCTCACGTTGCGTATTGTCTAACTGTACTGCCGGTAGAACCTGAATAAATTTTACACCCAGTTTCTGCCATTTTTGCATGGTGCTTGGGCTGATGCCCCATTTCGGATTGACGCCCCAGGCGATTACTGCAAAATCATTGCCGATGACTTCATCGAGCAGTACGGTTTCACCCGATTCCAGCTTGACTTGAGGCTGGATAAACATCTTGCCGACCGGTGAGTTTTTGTTGGCTGTATCTGCGACCAAGGCACCTTCATGGTATTTAGGCATCGGTTTGAAACGCATTTCGAGTAGATAGCGTTTAATCGGCTGAATGTAATTTAAGACATAGGAAACGCCGTCACGCACAAAACCTTGCCATTTCTTCGGTGGAGCCAAGACATGACCGGCCATCACGGAAAGATCAATCATTGCTTTAGCATGATCTTTACGCTCCACCTGATAGGAGTCTAATAGATCTGGCGTTGCAACACCTTTGACGACTAGGGCGACTTTCCAGGCCAAGTTGAAAGCATCACGCATACCGCTGTTATAGCCTTGACCTTGCCATACCGGCATGATGTGTGCTGCATCACCGGCCAGCAAAATGCGGTCGACACGGAACTTGTCTGCAATACGTGCATTGTGGGTATAGACACGCTGACGGATCACTTCAATATTATGGGTATTTGGCAAGACCTTGGAGAGTAACTTGCTGATATTTTCCGGTTTGCTGAGTTCTTCCTGAGTCTCGCCAGGCATGACCATAAATTCGAAACGGCGGATAGCATGAGGCAATGCGGCAGACACATAAGGACGTACCGGGTCACAGCACAGGTAAATGTGTGGGGTCGCTAACGGGTCATTGGCGACATCAATCACGATCCACTGGTTCGGTGCTGTTTTACCTTCAAAGCCAATATTTAAAGTACGACGAATATATGAGTTACCACCATCACAGGCGATCAGATATTTGGCCCGTACCGCTTCTTGCTGCTGGTCTTTATTCTGGAGCTTTAAGGTGACACCTTCGTGGTCTTGCTGGAATTCACTGACATGACGTGAAAACAGGACCTGTGTTTTTGGATACTGTGCCAGGCCATTCAACAAAACACGGTCAACCTGCGGCTGAATAAAGGCATTACGACGTGACCAGCCAAATTCACGGGTCATCGGCTGGATATCCGCAAAACAGCGACCTTTCGGGGTCAGGAAACGCATCGCATGGTTTGGTGTCGTATGGGGCAAAACCTGCTCAATCAAACCGAGCGACTGAATGGTACGCAAGGCTTCGTCATCAATCCCGATCGCACGAGGATAGTCAATCAGGTCATCCAATTGTTCAATGACGGTAACTTCTACACCCTGTTTACTCAGGTAGTTGGCAATGGTTAAACCGACTGGACCTGCACCCAGAATGGCGACTTCAGTTGTGTAATTAACTTGATTTGAACTCACAGCAAAGATCCCTTTATTCATCTTTCACCCGCCTATTAAGGTTGAAGAGAGGGTCTTAGACAAGCTATGCCATAGTGGATAACAAGCAAGGGAAAAAACACTTCAGGATAGTTTTATGGATTTAATTATTTGAATATTAATGATTAATTTTTATTTATGTCATCATTTGGAGAGATTCTATGATTGTTCATTTCTATCATAGGGATGCTGTGAGATGGGAGGAAGAAAGATGAAACTTCTGAACAGATGATTTTAGAATTTTTCAGCTGTGTCCTCTGGATTTTCACGTATGATCAACGCTACGGTAAGGAAAGGTGATCGGTGCAATGTTCAGCTCGGGAAGAATAGGGCAAAACGCTGTGTTTTTTACAACATCAGGCCGAAACCGTAGAACACCGGTGAACAAAAATAAACTCAACATGTGGGTATTTTCTTGAAACTTGTCAGTGCAAACAACGCCATTCCAACACATATTATTTCGGGTTTTTTAGGGGCAGGGAAGACGACTGTACTGCAGCATCTGCTCAGCCAAAAACCAGAGGGTGAAACCTGGGCCATTTTAATGAATGAATTTGGCCAGATCGGGGTGGATCAGCAGCTTTTGCCACAGGATCAAGGCTATGCCGTGAAAGAATTACTGGGCGGTTGTTTGTGTTGTAGCAGTCAGCTACCGATGCAAATTGCTTTGTCACGCTTGCTGGCTGAAAGTAAACCCACCCGCCTGTTTATCGAGCCGACCGGACTAGGGCATCCTGCACAATTGCTGGAACAGCTGACCGAACCTCACTGGCAGCAAACCTTGGCCATGCGGGCTTTGGTGACGGTGGTGGATGGATCACGCCTACATGATCATGATTGGGTCAAACACAACCTGTATGCAGATCAGCTGAAAGCCGCGCAAATTGTGGTGGTTTCCCATCAGGATCAAATGACGTTTGCCGATGATCAGGCACTGGATGAATTAAAACAGGAATATCAGGCTTATGCTCAGCGCTGGCTGAGCAGTGCGCATGGCCAGCTGGATTTGGCTGAGATCGATCTGCCGTATGTCGGAACGCAGCGCAAGGTGCAACCTCTGTTAAAATTGCAACGAGCGAGTTCAAATACGACAGAGCAAAAGGTCGAAATCAAGCAACTGCCTTATCACTACGTGGAGACTGCACAAGGCTATAGTGTGGCGGGCTGGAAACTGCCGAAAAGCTGGCAATTTGATTTTTTCCCCTTACTCGATTTGCTCTGTCATCAGAAAGACTGGCTGCGCATCAAGGCGATCTTCAATACCAACCAGGGCTGGATGTATTTCAATTTCAATCCGGCCCAGTTTAATTACAAGTCTGGCGATGAAGGAATTGATAACCGTATCGAGGTGATCGTGCCGGATGAGCGTGACTGGCAGAGCTTCGAGCAGCAACTGCTCGCCTTGCAGTTAAATGCCAAGTGATTTGAACTGACAAGCTTTTGCGGTAGTAAACACGCGGAATAGCTGCTGCGTTCTGATCGGGCTTTTGTTATGCTGAGCGCCATTTTCAATGCTGAGGTAAACATCTGTCATGGCGCTCAAAGCAACCATTTATAAAGCGGATCTGAATATTGCCGATATGGATCAGCATATTTATGCGGATTATCAACTAACCCTGGCATTACACCCTTCGGAGACCATCGAACGTTTGATGGTGAGAATCCTGGCTTATGCTCGTTTTGCCGATGAACGTCTGGAATTTACCAAAGATTTGTTTGAAACCGATGAACCGGCCTTATGGCAAAAAGACCTGACTGGCCAGTTGGAAAAATGGATTGAAGTCGGTTGCCCTGCCGAAGATAAAGTGAAAAAAGCCAGTAGTCGTTGCCAGCAAGTGGCAGTGGTCGCTTATGGCAGTCAAGTGGATGACTGGTTGAAAAAAAGCAGCAAGCTGAAAACGCTGAATAATTTGAGTGTCTGGGCATTGAGTGAGAAGACTACTCAGGCTTTAACCGACCTCTGTGAACGAACCATGCAATTACAGCTGAATATTCTGGATGGGGAATGGACGCTCCTCAGCGATCAAGGACAAGTCACGGTTGAGTGGACCCAACTGAAATAAAAAAGACTTCCGTCATGTAGTAATAGCCTGAAAAAATTGACTTGCAACAATAGTTTAGCAGGCATATAAAAGAATACAGCATCATCAGTCAAGGAGAGAAATCAATGAATGCCGACCTTTATCATTTATTGATTGCCTTGCTGATCGGTGCGGTGATTGGCGCAGAACGCGAATACCGCAACAAGTCTGCCGGCTTGCGTACCATGATTATGGTCAGTCTGGCTTCCTGTCTGTTTACCATTATGTCGATCAAGATCGGCGTCAATAATCCGGACCGTTTGGCTGCCAATATTCTGACTGGCCTTGGTTTTATCGGTGCGGGCGTGATCTTCAAAGAAGAAAATCATATCTCGGGTATTACCACGGCCACGACCATCTGGATGGTTGCCGCTTTAGGCATTGCGACCGGTGCGGGTTATGTCTTATTGAGTGTTCTCACTGCGGTGGTGGTGCTCATTGTACTGATTCTGATGATTTACATTCAGGACTGGATCGCCGAGCTGAATATGCAACGTGACTATAAAATTGTCTGTGCCTATCAGCAGGAAACCCTGCATCATTATGAGGCGGTGTTTAAGCAGTTCCACATGCGGATCGAGCGGGGCGTACAGCATAAAACCGAAACGACCATTACCGGTCATTGGTTTTTACAGGGACGGGCCAGCAACCATAAAAAATTGATCGAATTTTTACTGAATGATCCCGATGTGAGAGAGTTGGAATACTAATTTAGCCTTAGCCAGTCAATTGTAAGCGGATATTTATCGCGACAGGCTATAATCTCTCAAAATTGAACCCCATACCGGCCACACGATTTGCCGATTGATAGAAACAGGATCATGTCATGTCGAATGAATTACAGATTATTGATTTAAAAGTAGGTGAAGGTAAAGAAGCGGTCAAAGGTGCGCTGATTACCACGCATTATACCGGCTGGCTGGAAGATGGCACCAAGTTTGACTCTTCCATTGACCGCGGTAATTATTTTGAATGTGTGATTGGTACTGGCCGCGTGATCAAAGGCTGGGACCAGGGCATCATGGGGATGAAGGTCGGTGGTAAACGTAAATTGATCGTACCGTCCCATTTGGCTTATGGTGAGCGCAAGATGGGCAATATCATTCCGGCCAATTCCAATCTGATTTTTGAAATTGAATTGTTTGATGTCAAAACTCGTGATGAATAAGCCTTGAATCGTTAGCTGACATAAAAAAATCCCCTCAGTTGAGGGGATTTTTTTATGCTGCTTTAAGCATCAATTGAATCATCGAGATTTGGTGCCAGCCAGCGTTTGGCTTCATCCAGAGTCCAGCCTTTACGTTTGGCATAATCTTCAAGCTGGTCTTGTGAGATTTTACCGACATTGAAGTACTGGGATTCTGGGTGGGCATAATAGAAACCGCTGACACTTGAAGGTGGCCACATCGCGAAACTTGAAGTGAGCTGAGTGCCAATCTTGTCAGTTGAACCTAACCAGTCAAACAATACTGCTTTTTCCGAATGCTCTGGGCAAGCCGGATAGCCCGGGGCAGGGCGGATACCGACGTATTTTTCCTTGATCAACTCTTCATTGGACAGTTGTTCATCCGGTTGATACCCCCAGAACTCTTTACGGATGCGTTCATGCAGATGTTCAGCAAAGGCTTCAGCAAAACGGTCCCCGAGTGATTGCACCAGAATGGCAGAATAGTCATCACCTTTGGCTTTGAACTCATGGGCCATTTCTTCTGCACCAAAGATCGACACGGTAAAGCCACCGAGATAATCCTGCTGATCAGCCGTTTCAGGGGCAATAAAGTCCGCTAAAGACAAGTTCGGCTTACCGGTAACTTTATCGGATTGCTGACGCAAATGTTCAAAATGATGGGTGGCTTGTCCCGCTTCATCATAGACGGTTACGGTATCCGCAGCGGTACGTTTGGCCGGGTAGATGCCAAAGACGGCACGTGCATCGAAACGTTTATTTTCGATGATGTCTTTTAGCATCGCTTGTGCCTGATTGTACAAATCTGTCGCCGCTTCACCGACAATCTCATCCTGCAGGATTTGCGGGAATTTACCCGCCAGACTCCAGGAAATAAAGAATGGCGTCCAGTCAAAATATTTCACCAGTGTCTCAAGCGGATACTGGGTGATCACCTGCGTCCCAATCAATTTTGGTTGCGCCAGTTCACCTTGGGTCCAGTCAATTTTCAGACCATTTTCAATCGATTCAGCATAAGACAGTTTGGCTGCTTTTGGCTGCTTGTTGGCAATCCGTTCACGGACCTTGGCATATTCGGCACGATGTTGAGCCACGAAATCGGCTTTCATGTCTTTCGACAACAAGCTGGTTGCGACACCCACGGCACGTGAGGCATCAGCCACATAAATCACGGCATCATTTTGATATTGTGGATCAATTTTGACAGCGGTATGCGCTTTAGACGTGGTCGCACCACCAATCAATAGTGGAATCTTGAAGCCTTTACGCTGCATTTCTTTGGCAACAAAGACCATTTCATCGAGCGATGGGGTAATCAAACCGGACAGACCGATAATATCAACCTTCTCGTCAATCGCAGTTTGCAGAATCTTCTCGGCAGGGACCATCACGCCTAGGTCAACAATGTCGTAGCCATTACAGCCGAGGACCACGCCAACAATGTTTTTCCCAATGTCGTGTACATCACCTTTAACCGTGGCCATCAGCACTTTACCTTTGGTCTCACCGGCAGTTTTTTCCGCTTCGATGTACGGGTTGAGCCAAGCCACAGCCTGTTTCATCACACGGGCAGATTTCACCACCTGTGGCAGGAACATCTTACCGGCACCAAACAGGTCGCCGACCACGTTCATACCATCCATCAATGGACCTTCGATCACATCCAGTGGGCGTTTGGCTTTGAGACGTGCCTCTTCGGTATCTTCATCAATGAACGTGGTAATCCCTTTCACTAACGCATATTCCAGACGTTTTTCGACGGGCTGGTTACGCCATTCTAGGTTTTCAACGGCTTTTTGTGCACCGGCCTGACCACGGTATTGTTCTGCCACTTCCAGCAGTTTTTCTGTCGCATCCTGACCGCTTTCACCCTGATTGCGGTTCAGAATGACATCTTCAACAGCTTCTTTCAGTTCTTGTGGAATGTCATCATAAATCGCCATCTGTCCGGCGTTGACAATCCCCATGGTCATGCCTTGTTTGATGGCATGGTACAGGAACACCGAGTGAATGGCTTCACGTACCGGCTCATTACCACGGAACGAGAACGAGACGTTGGAGACACCCCCGGAAATCATCGCATTCGGCAGGTTTTGCTTGATCCAGCCGGTCGCTTCGATGAAGTCCACGGCATAGTTGTTGTGTTCTTCAATACCGGTCGCGACGGCAAATACGTTTGGGTCAAAGATGATGTCTTCCGATGGAAAACCGACTTCGTTGACCAATACGTCATAAGAACGTTTACAGATTTCACGTTTGCGTTCAGCGGTATCGGCCTGACCTTTTTCATCAAAGGCCATCACGATAATTGCTGCACCATACTGGCGGCACAGGCGCGCTTTTTCGACAAACTCATCATAGCCTTCTTTCAGGGAAATCGAGTTGACGACCGGTTTACCTTGGACGCATTTCAGGCCTGCTTCAATGATTTCCCATTTTGAGGAGTCAATCATGATCGGCACACGAGAAATGTCTGGCTCAGACGCGACCAGATTCAGGAAATGCACCATCGCATGTTGCGAATCGAGCATGCCTTCATCCATGTTGATGTCGATGATCTGTGCACCGCTTTCTACCTGTTGACGTGCAACATCGAGGGCTTCGGCAAAATTTTCTTCACGGATCAGACGCAGGAATTTTTTTGAACCGGTGACATTGGTTCGTTCACCAACGTTCACAAACAGCGAGTCGTCAAAAATGTTAAACGGTTCTAAACCACTGAGACGACAAGCTGGTTTAATGTCTGGAATCTGGCGCGGTGCAATGTCCTTAACCGCATTGTAGATCGCACGGATGTGATCCGGTGTGGTACCACAACAACCACCAGTGATGTTGATCAGACCGCTTTCGGCAAATTCTTTCAGGAAGGCCGCGGTTTGTTCCGGTGTTTCATCATAACCACCAAAAGCATTTGGCAAACCGGCATTCGGGTGCGCAGAAATAAACACATCAGCGACATCGGCAACAGTTTTGACGTGCGGGCGCATGGCATCTGCACCGAGTGCACAGTTAAAGCCGATCGACAAAAGATCACCATGACGTACCGAGTTCCAGAAGGCTTCCGCGGTTTGACCGGTTAAGGTACGGCCTGAAGCATCGGTAATGGTTCCGGAAATCATCAATGGCAGTTCATAACCGATTTGCTTGAACACTTCTTTTACCGCAAAGATTGCGGCTTTACAGTTCAAGGTGTCAAACACGGTTTCGATCAGCAGGATATCCGCGCCACCTTCGATCAGTGCATGCGCTGCTTCGATATAGTTTTCTTTCAGTTCATCAAAGGTGATGTTGCGGAAGGCTGGATCGTTGACATTCGGTGAAATCGAACAGGTCCGTGAAGTTGGTCCCAAAACACCTGCGACAAAACGCGGTTTGTCCGGCGTCGAGTATTTTTCACAGGCTGCTTTGGCAATACGCGCGGCTTCACGGTTGATTTCTGGTACCAGGTCTTCCATGTGGTAATCAGACATGGAAACACGGGTGCCGTTAAAGCTGTTGGTTTCAATGATGTCTGCACCGGCATCCAGATAGGCTTCATGAATGCCTTGAATAATTTGCGGTTGGGTCAGAACCAACAGGTCGTTGTTGCCTTTCAGGTCATGCGCCCAGTCGGCAAAACGCTCACCCCGGTAGTCAGCTTCTTCCAGTTGATGGCGTTGGATCATGGTTCCCATGGCACCATCAATAATCAGGATACGTTTGGCGAGAAGCTCTTTTAGGGTGGCAAGCGTGGACATAAGGAACCCCAGTGCAGATGGATGTAAAATGGTCGGCATTATAGCAGGTTTCATCTTGATTTTTATGCCTTGCAAGAGGTGGCAGGGCTAGACCCTTGCAAATCAAAGCATTCACGTCGGTTTTTTCATCAAACTGCAATATTGAATTCGTATATTCCGCTCATCTTTTTCATGGTTGAGCGTGTTATAGAGCTGATTCAGATGCATGTTTTTCCGCTGGTGTAGCGGTCACATCCCATATAAAACTCGATGAACTTTCTAAATTTGAATAACGAATAGTCTAATCCAGTGGGATGACAGTCAAAATTAACGCAATTGTTAAAAAATGGCGTTATATGACATCTTTTTGTCATATAATTGTCATAATTTAATTTAACAATAAGGGCATTTTATTGTCCTTTAAATGCTATCTGCATGAATCAGAATACTTCTCCACGTCAAGACTCAGCCGGTCAATCAGCCACACGGTCGACGAATGTGCATGTCCCAACACCGAAATTCTTTATGCCGGTGTTTCTTGCGATCATCATTTCAACGTTGATTTATATCGCGTTTCAGATGAGTGCGGACCTTTCTCATGTACCGGCGCTTAGCTTATATTCCGTTATTCTATTAGCGACGGCATTACTGATCGCTTTGGGTTTTGAGTTCGTAAATGGTTTCCATGACACGGCGAATGCAGTCGCAACCGTGATTTATACCAATGCCTTGCCTGCACCGGTTGCAGTCATGTGGGCCGGTTTCTGTAACTTTCTTGGGGTCATGATCGCCAGTGGTGCGGTTGCCTATGGAATTATCGCGCTGTTGCCTGTCGAACTGATTATGAATGTTGGCAGTGGTGCTGGCTTTGCCATGGTTTTTGCCATGCTGATCGCCGCGATTCTGTGGAACTTGGGAACTTGGTTCCTTGGCATTCCAGCATCGAGTTCGCATACCCTGATTGGTTCGATTCTGGGTGTAGGGGTGATGAATTACCTGTTGAACACTACCGGCGGTGCCAGTGGTGTGGATATGGATCAGGTGATGAAGGTTGGTAAGGCATTGTTGTTCTCGCCACTGATCGGTTTCGGTTTTGCTGCAGTTGTTTTCTTGCTGGTGAAAACCATTTTCAAACGTCAGTTGGAACTGTTCCAGCCACCTGAAGGCAATAAGCCACCACCACCGTTAATTCGTGCCTTGCTGATTTTCACCTGTACTGGTGTGAGCTTTGCGCATGGTTCAAACGATGGTCAAAAAGGTATGGGCCTGATCATGTTGATTCTGATCGGTTTGGTACCAATGGCGTATTCATTAAACAAGAATCTGGACAACCAGCATCTGCAGTCTTTTGAAAAATTGTCTGCACAAACGGCGACTGTTCTTTATGCCCAGCATGACCAGATGGCCGATGAAAAAGCCCGTGACGTATTGACCAAATACATCCAGACGAAACAAGTCAACCCTGAAGTGGTTCCCGCTTTGGCCAGTTTGACGAACCATTTGGGTGAGCGCGTCGGTGATTACCGCAGTCTGAAAGATATTCCTGAAGCACAGGTTGCGGAAATCCGTAACGACATGTATTTGAGTACGACCGCCTTCAAACGTCTGGATAAAGCAAAAGCCTTACCTAAGTTGAATGAACAACAAGACAAGGTGGTAGAAGACTATCGTGACAACCTGGATTCATTCCTGCAATACATTCCGACATGGGTAAAAGTTGCAGTTGCTTTAGCGCTGGGTCTTGGAACCATGGTGGGCTGGAAGCGTATTGTGGTTACCGTTGGTGAGCGTATTGGTAAAAACCACATGACCTATGGTCAAGGGATGTCGGCGGAACTTGTTGCGATGACTACAATTGCAGCGGCAGACGGCTTAGGGATGCCAGTATCGACAACCCATGTTTTGAACAGTGCGGTAGCTGGTACGATGGTGGCGAATAAGTCTGGTTTGAACTTCGCAACGGTAAGAACCATCCTATCAGCCTGGATCTTTACCTTGCCTGCAACTATCTGTTTATCGGGTGGCTTGTACTGGTTGTTCCTGCAGTTCGTTTAATTCACAATAAAACCTGTAATAAAAAAAGCTTTGCCTCGGCAAAGCTTTTTTTATGGTGATCAATTTCATTTTTTCAGTTTGCGCAGTGCTTTTTTTAATGGCAGGTATTCCTGACCGAACCCATACAGGGCAGCAAACGGCAGGGCCGTCCGTGCCAGATAGGCCACACGCCACAAACCACCATGGTTGGCGCCAGACATGATCAACTCCAGAGGATGCTCCAGAGGAGTTTCTGGATGTGCCACTGAAGCAGGATTTCTTAAATCGTGAATCCAGAGCGCTGCCATCATGGCGTTGGTGGTTTCTGGATGAAAGGCTTCCACATCGAATAACTGTGCACCATTAAAGGCTGCTTTGAGCAAAGGGTTCTTGGTGACGGAGTGGGTGGTGGTGGATGGGGCAATGTTAATGCTGACAGTCTGTCCATTATGACGCGCGAGAATGGCACGCCATTGTTGCAGGCGTTTGGCCAGTGCGTAATTGGGGCCTTGTTCAAGCACCAGACAGTCCGCAATCCCGTAGTCTTTACCATTTTCGGAGTGAATCAGTTGCTGTGGGTTTTTCTGGAAAAAACGCTGCAAAGATAATGTGGACACCCCTTTGGTCAGAAGTTTTTGTATAGCTGAACGTTGTTTGAGTTTGTCTTTGGCAGCCTCGGTGACTTCTTTCGGGACGGCGTAGACATCGGTTGGGGTACACATAAACATCAAACTGGTGTCGGGTTTTTGTTCACTCACCGCCTGCATGATGCTGTCCATTGCCATGGCGACCCGCACATGTTTTTCACCGTCCAGATAAGCAATTGCGGCTAAATCCAGTGGCTGTGAGAACTGGCCTAGCCAGTGGGCAATTTCCGGTGTTTGAGTCAGCAGGTTGGCACCCAGTTGGTTTTTTAACTCGGCTGTGCTGCTATCCTCTTTCACTGCTTGGGCACTTGGTGCAATTAACCTTGCATTCCCCGCATCAATGGTTTTTAGAATACGTTCCCAAACTTTGGCATTCGGCAGATCAACTGCCACGATATTGGCTTTCCATTTTGACAGCCAGGTCAGTGGTCCTGCCTCAGAACCGGCACCAAACAGCACCAAGGTCCGGTCTGAGAGATCGAGCCATTCAGGATGGGCATTCACCTGACGCAAGGCATCCGCATGACTGGCTTCGATGACTCCGGCATCTTGCCAGCGTTGCAGCTGATCCAGTAACGCCTGTCCCTGTAATTTTTGTCCGTGGTAGGGAATGTACCATTCCGGTGCTGCAGTACTTTTGCCGTGAATTTCGACTTGGTGCAATGTGTCATGCGGTAGCTGCATGAGATCTTTCAGCAAATGCACTTCACCTTTGCGGTAAAAGACAAAACTGTGATGGGCTTTATGCAAGCCTTGTTGGGCAATCGTGATGGCATTATGGCTGCTCTGAATGCCGTGTTTGACTAAGGCGTGAAAATAGCGTGGATAGTGCTTACGCCAGTTTTTTTCCTGTAAGGTCTGTTGTGAGGTCTTGTGATCGACGATTGATAATGCCTCGGCCACAATGTCCTTGCCGGTTTGCGAGGTACTGGTTTTATGGGTTTCCGGGTCAATGGGGAATTGTAGGCCGTCTAAAGAACTGGACATGCAAAGAATCTCGCCAATAATCAGTTTGAATATCTATATCAACTCATTATCTATCCCAAATGCAATTGTGAACAGGCATGAACTACCAAAATCTGTCAAGAAATGTAGAGCTGATAAAGCGATGTAACGAGACACGGATAGATGTAGTCGAGCCGCTGGTCATGAACAGGCTAGACGGCTCAACGGATGGGGAGGTTAAAAAGGGATTTGCATGAGTTTATTCAGGAAGTGGCCGATTAACCGCGGTTCGATGATGATCGTCATGATGACTCCATACGCAGCTCCCCATAGATGCGCACTATGGTTAATGTTGCTGTTGCCACGTTTGCCAGACCAGATGCTATACGCTACATATAACACCGCAAAAATAATCGCAGGCACGGGAATAAAGAATACAAAAATCAGTTTCCACGGTTCAAACAGGATATAGGCAAACAGGACGGCTGAAACCGCGCCTGATGCACCCAGGCTGGCCCAGTGCACATCGTTTTTGTGTTGCAGATAACTCGGCAGAATGGCAAAAATCAGCCCGCCCAGATAAAACAGCACAAAGCCCAGATCATAAAAATACTGACGGTAAAAGCTTTCGATGATACTGCCAAAGAAAAACAGCGTGATCATATTAAACAGCAGGTGAGCGCCGTCTGCATGTACAAAACCATGGGTGATGAAACGGTCATATTGTCCACGCTGCATGGCGGGTGGCCAGAAGATCAAACGGTTCATCAGCACGCGATTATTAAAGGCCAATAAAGACACAATAACCGTGATCAGAATAATCGTGACGGTGTGATTAAAAGGCAAATCCAGCATATAACCCCAATCTAGATTTCATGTTTTGCCTTGCATCATGCCATTAAATCCATATAAAGATTGAACTTTCAGCATAAATCCGACAAATTTAGTTGATTTTTTTTTAAAATTCCGCATCTTCAGTTAAAATACTAACTTCAGCTTGAGGAATTATTGCTATGTCGACTGAGAACACCAACGCTGCAGTTGCAGAAGAAATCCCAAACGTACTCATTACTCCAACTGCACAAGAGTATTTGCGTGATTTGCTTGCCAAACAGAATACTCCGGGAATCGGCGTTCGTATCTTTGTTGAAAACCCGGGTACACCACGTGCTGAATGCTGCATGGCTTACAGTGCACCAGAAGAAGTCGTGCCAACCGATTATAAGCAAGAATATCCAGATTTCCCTGCATTTATCGATACGCCATCCATTCCGTATCTAAAAGATGCCGTGATTGACTATAACAAAGACCGTTTTGGCGGCCAACTTACTTTCCGTGCTCCAAACTCTAAAGTACCACGTGTAGGGCCGGATGCGTCAGTTGAAGAACGTATTACCTATGTGTTACAGGCCGAAATCAACCCAGGTCTTGCAGGGCATGGTGGTAACTGTGCACTTGTGGAAGTGGTTGAAGATGCTGAACATGGTTTGACTGCAGTGGTTAAATTTGGCGGTGGCTGTCAGGGCTGTTCTTCAATTGATATCACCTTAAAGCAAGGGGTTGAAACAACGCTGAAACAACACGTGCCTGAATTGATGCGTGTCGTGGATCAAACCGACCATAGCCAGTCTGAAGGTGCTTATTTCAAATAAGCCCATAGCCATAAAAAAGACCTTTTCTAAGGTCTTTTTTTATGGCTAAAACGGGTTGTCAAAATAAGTGAATTGTCAGTGAGCCGTGGGTTGACTGCTCAAAATCTGCTGGGCTGCATCAGAATAATAAAATTTTTCCAGATAATGTCGTGCCCGCGTTCGTAAGTACTGGCTTGAAATCATCTGTTCTAGGACAGGATGCAGGAGCTGTTGCAGTTCTCGCTGTACCAAGGCTTCATCAATATTCAGATCGCGTAACAGCGCATCCAGACGACGTTCTTGGTTGCGGACATACCAGGTATATAGCCCATCATGCAGTTGCTGTCGCATATAATCAGTCTGGCGTAGATGTTCCCAGATTTCATGCGCTAGGCCAACCGTCTGCGGTAAATCTTTGACCTCGATATAATCACGTAAGACATGCAAGGGCAGGCCTTTGATTTTGTGCCAGAGATTGGCCTGAAAATGATACAGCTTGTCCTGATCAAAATGCTGGTTCAGCACATGTTCACTCAATTGGCTGAGTTTCAGAATATTCCGCTGAAGGTAAAAGGCAATCGTGCTTTGCAGATCTGCATCCGTCACGCTTTCTAGCATGGATTTGCCCATCTTCATAAACTGGCTAACCCCCGGTACCCGTTTGGCCAGCATGGAGTTTTCCATGTAATCCTGAATGGCATGCTGGATCAGTTGCGAGATCATTGCGGAGAAGGCAGGATTATTGACCACACGTTTGATCAGACGTTGCCGATGTGCCCCTTTACTGGACACATACTGGGCAATCCGGTCGACAGTGAGTACCGGAATCACATCTTCAATACGGGTACTGTCATTCACAGGATGCACGAGGGCAAAATGCAGATGTTCAGCAATCTGTTCAATCAGAGAGGCACTGGCCGGCGTGTTGAGGATTTGCTGCTGCAATAAGGCATTGATTTGTTCAAAGCTCCACAGTTGTCCCAGACTCTGCTGGCTCAACCACTGGTAAAAACTGTTGCATTCGTTTTGTATTGTAGTGGTTTGGCTCCATTCCTGCTCAAGAAAAGCCAGATGGGCATCGATAAGTTGTTCAATCATGGGTTGTGTAGACATAAAAATCAGGCAAACCTAAGCAGAGGGAAGTGAAGCTAGAGAGGATTGTACCGATTCAGGACAGGGGGCTCCAGCGGATGTTGCAGCATGATGATGGTTTTTGCAGGTGGGCCAGCGGATCTTTTTGAGAGAGATTTCTATTTCATCAGATGATTTTTGATATTGCTGAACCCGTTTGTTGCTCCTTGTTTAGACACATGGTTTTGTTGGAGTTAACGTGATGCACGGGGAATAGGGCTGTGAAAACCTGTAGATCTGGGATGCCCGCTAGCCATTTAACAGAAATAGGCTCAAACATTCTTCTGAAAAATAACCTACTTGCACTGCTCAATATTGACTCCGCAATTCAGTAGAAATGCATTAAGCGCATTGTTTTGGTCAATGACATGTGCGGGTGTGAGGATTACAATGATCCTCGTCATGAATAGGGAAGACGATAGAAAATGTTAACAGCTCAAGAAGCTTTAGAACGTTTAAAATCAGGAAATCAACGCTTTGTAAAGGGTGAAACTACACATCCGAAGTTGCTGACGCACCACGAGCGCGCAGAAATGGCAAAAGACCAGAATCCATTTGCGATTGTTTTAGGTTGTTCGGATTCACGCGTGCCGGCAGAAATGGTCTTTGATCAGGGCCTCGGTGATTTGTTTGTGATCCGTGTTGCCGGTAACGTGGTTGCCCCATCCCAAGTCGGGAGTGTTGAATTCGCTGCTGAACGTTATGACTGTGCCGTGGTGGTGGTTTTAGGTCATAGTCACTGTGGTGCGGTACAGGCGACAGTAGATACGCTACTCAATCCGGAAAGCCCACCATCGAATAATTTGATGTCGATTGTGAACCGCGTTCGTCCTTCTGTAGAAATTCTTTTGCAAACTGATTTGAAGCATGATTTGAATAAACTCTGTGCACACGCGGTACGTTCTAACGTTTTCGCTTCGGTGAATCAGTTGCGCCATGGTTCTGCGGTGATTGAAAACTTGATCGCTCAAGGTAAGCTGATTGTGGTGGGTGCAGAATACTCGCTCGAAACCGGTGAAGTGGTCTTCTTCGATTATTAACCGTATTTTTAGGCAAGATCAGTCATTAAGGGCGCGTTTATAACGCGCCCTTAATATATGGATAGGCATTCGCCAGTAAAATCGGCTGGGCTTTCACATTCGGGTGAATCTGATCTTGCTGCATCAATTGCGCATTGCCAGCGATACGCTGTAAAAAGAAAGGCAGCAGTGGGATTTTGTACTGCTGACTGACCACGCGATAATTTTTCTCAAAAGCCTGACTGTAAGCACTGCCATAGTTCGGGGGGATTTTCATCCCTAACAATACAACTTTGGCCCGTGTCTTTTGGCTATGTTGAATCAGTTGACCTAAATTTTTGGCAATCATCTGCGGTGGTTGTCCGCGCAAACCATCATTTCCACCGAGCTCAATCACCACCACGTCTGGACGATAGGTTGTTAACAGTTTCGGCAAGCGTGCCAAAGCACCACTGGTGGTTTCACCACTGACACTGGCATTGACCACTTTATGCTGTTTCGGATACTGTTGGTTTAATCGTTTTTGCAACAAACTCACCCAACCTTGCTCCGCATTCATCCCGTAGGCAGCGCTAATACTGTCACCTAAAACCATAATGGTTTTGGCGGAAACGGCCATCGGGCTGAGACAGAGACATCCAACACACATCCACTGCTGAATCTTGAATATTACGCTATGTTTCTGCATAGAGGCACTTTATGACTCAAACCAATATCTCGGACTCCATCATGCCACAAGCCCTGATTTCTGCCCAGCATTTGAGCCAAAGCATTACATTACAAGACAAGACCCTGACCATTTTAAAAGATATTCAGCTCGACATTTATCCGGGGGAACTGGTTGCGATTACCGGACGTTCCGGTTCGGGAAAATCGACTCTGTTGGGGCTACTGGCAACGTTGGATCAGGCCAGTTCTGGCGAACTGTATGTGTGTGGTCAACCGATCCATCACCTGAATGAAGAGCAGCGTGCCGCCGTCCGTCAGCAATCGATTGGTTTTGTCTTTCAGTCATTTCAATTGTTACCGCATTTAACAGCTCTAGAAAATGTGATGTTGCCTTTACGTTTACAGCCGCATTTTGATTATGCTCAAGCGGAACAGAAGGCCTTGCAGTTATTGAAAAAAGTGGGATTAGAACGTCAGGCAACTCAAACACCCAAGGTGCTTTCAGGCGGAGAGCAGCAGCGTGTCGCGATCGCCCGGGCTTTGGTAAGTGAACCGAAAATCATTTTTGCCGATGAACCGACCGGTAACCTGGATGGACAAACGGCTCAGGAAATCGAACAGTTACTATTTCAGCTCAATCGGGAAATGGGTACCACCTTGGTACTGGTCACTCATGATCTGAAACTAGCGGCCCAATGCCAGCGCCATTTGCAATTGGTTGATGGACAGTTGCTGGAATCTATAGCTGTACAGGAGCCGGCATGAGCGCAATTTTTAAGCCTTTACTGCTCCAGAGTTTTCGCAGTAGCGGGATTTACCTGCTGTTGATTGCTTTAACGTTGGCGATCAGTGCGACCACAGCCCTCAAATTCAGCAATCAGCAGGTGCAGCAGGCGGTGGCCTTGCAGGCCGCTGAGATGTTCGCGGCAGATTTGGTGCTGTCCGATAATCAGCCACTATCTGAAAAATGGCAGCAAAAGTCACAACAATTACAATTGCGGCGTTCACAGGTCACGGTTTTTAGTTCGATGGCTTATACCGGTGGCCAGTTTGTCATGGTTAACGTCAAAGCCGTGGATCAGGCTTTTCCTTTGCGTGGAAAACTGCAAGTGAATGGCGTGATGAATCCTAAAATTCGGCCTGACCAGATTTGGCTGAGTCCGCGAGCGATGGAATTACTCAATGCAAAAATTGGCGATACGGTGCATATTGCTGATGGAGCATTTAAGGTAGCTGGAAAAATTCAGCGGGATTCCAATCAGGAATTGGGTTTTTCTGGATTTTCACCTACGGTGATGATTCACCAACAGGATATTGCCCGAACCCGGGCCATTCAAACCGGCAGTCGCATTGAATACCGTTTATTGTTGGCAGGATCACCTGTACAGCTTGAACAGTTCCAGCAGTATTTTAAGCAGCTAAGACCGGATCAAGATCAGGCGAAAACCAATTCAGCCTCCTCTGCAGAGGGGAGTTTGCGTTTGCGCAGCGCCAGCGAAGGCAATAGTCGCTTGGTGAAACCGATTGAAAATCTGGATATTTTCCTGCAGCTGGCCAATATTCTGACGATCTTGCTCTGTGGCATCGCGATTGCCCTGACCAGCCAGCGCTATGTGGTTCAGAATCAGGATCATATCGCGTTGATGCGTTGTATGGGGGCGAGCAAACGGCAGATCTGGTGGGCTTATCTGGCGATTTTAGCGGTGGTCATGCTGCTCGCAATGCTATTTGGCAGTGTCATCGGTGTCGGGCTGGGTTATGGGCTGTTGAGTCTGATGTTGCAGCTGATTCCCCATTTGCAATTAAGTTTCTCTTGGATGGAGATGCTGCTTGGTCCATTACCGATTGCGATGCTGACCAGTGCCATCGTCATGCTTGGTTTTATCTTGCCGAGTGTCTGGCAGTTACTCAAAACCCCACCGATCCAGGTCATCCGTCAGCAGGAGAAATCTGCACAATCTTTGCTTGTGTTGCTCAGCAGCGGTTTGCTCAGCCTCGGGCTGTTTAGCATTTTGCTTACAGAACGGGTCGGTTTGACGGCCTTGGTCATGGGCAGCATTCTGGCTTTAAGTGTGATGCTGTATTGTTTGGTCTGGCTTGGCTTAAAGTGGTTAAAAGCCGGCAAAAACCGTTTGTCTGCCTATGTGCGCATCCCCTATCAAACCGCATTCCAAATTACAGCATTGGCTTTGGGGCTGAGTCTCATTACAGTGTTGGCTGTATTGCGTACAGATTTGCTGGAGCGCTGGCAACAGCAGTTGCCTGCAGGAACGCCCAACCAGTTTGTGTACGGTTTGCCACCGTTTGATATGCCGGGCTTTCAGCAGCGTTTACAACAAAATGGCTGGCATCGCACCCCCCTGTATCCGAATATTCGCGGACGCTTGATTGCCAAAAATGGTCAGCCTTTTTCAGCTGAATTGGTGGCACAGAATAATTCTTTGCGCCGTGAACTCAATTTGACCCAGGCTGAAACTTTCCCGGCAGATAACCAGATTGTGCAGGGTCAGTCTAGTTTTAGTCAGATTGGACAAGTTTCTGTTGAGCAAAAAACTGCAGAAACACTCGGTATTCAACTCGGAGATCAGTTGACTTTTAGTTTGCCGGAAGGGCATCTACAGGCTAAAGTGATTAACTTGCGTACGGTGGAATGGGAAAGTTTTAGTCCGAATTTCTTCTTTATTTTCTCTCCGCATACGATGGATGAAAATGCTGGCAGTTATCTCGGCAGTTTCTATGTTCCTCCACAGGATAAAGCCAAGCTGTTCCAGTTGATTCAGCAATATAACAATACCGTGTTTATTGATGTCAGCCAGATTCTGGATGAAATCAAACGCTTGGTGCAGGTGTTGGTGCAGATCATGACCATTTTGGCTTTGCTGGTCAGTGTCGCGGGGTTCCTGGTGCTGATTGCCTGCCTCAATCTGCTGATGGATGAACGTAAACGTGAAGTTGCCCTGATGCGTTCATTTGGGGCTTCCAAAGCTCGATTAAAACGCATGCTGACTCTAGAAATTGGATTTTTAGGAGCTGTTGCTGGGGTGGTTGCTTGCCTGTTTGCTGAGGTGATCAGTGCTGTTGCCAGCTCCAAAATGAATCTGGTCATTCAGCCACACTGGGAAATCTGGCTGGTTTTACCGTTGTTGATGAGTATCTTATGTGCGCTGATTGGACGTTATCGCTTGAGTTATCTTTGTGACATTCCTCCTTTACAGAGTTTGCGTGAATTACAGTAAAGAAAAATAAGGGTAGCTGGTGCTACCCTTTGCTTTATGTTTTTCTCAACATCTCGTGTAGCAAGCTTTGCCAGATCGGTTGAATCACTTCTAGCTGTTGCAGGTTGTCTTGATAAAGCCACCAGCACAGTCCCGCACCGAGTATTAACGCCAGCAATCCACCCCACGCGAGTTTGACCCGTTGGCTGATATACCAGAGCAGTGCCAGTCCTGCGCCCATCATCATGCCACCCAGATGGGCTGCATTGTTAATTCCCGCGATCATCATGCCCATCACCAAGTTAATCCCCATAATGATTAGCAGAGATTTCTTGTCCAAGAGCAAAGTCTGACGCGGCAGGGGCGGAAGGAGTGAAAGCACGGTAAGTGCTCCGCCCAACCCCATCACTGCACCCGAAGCGCCTGCACTGACGCGTGGCAGATCAGCCGGATCGAAGTTTTGCAGTAACAGCAGACTGGATTGAATACTGGTATAGCCGCTATACAGGCTGCCCATCAGTCCAGCCAGCAGGTACAATCCGATAAAGAAGCGGTGGCCAAACAACTGTTCAGCAACACTACCGAAGATGTATAACGCCCACATATTCAGCATGAGATGAATCAGGCCAAAATGAAAAAACATGCTGCTGAACAGGCGTTGTGGTTCCGCTAAAAAGGTTAAAGGTGCATAATCAGCACCCCAGTAGATGGCATCGGCAATCGCCGGTTGGCTGATGTTCATACCGTGCAGCACTTGCCAGAGGAAAAGCCCTACGTTGACTGTAATCAACAGGGCGGTGATCCACCAGCGCCGCAGCTGAACAGACTGCTGCTGAAAAGATGGGGGAGCAAACTCTGCCATAGGGGGAGTCTCGGTCATGATCATCTTGAGAAAAAGCTTAACACGAAAAATTATCAATTCAGGAGCAACCTACTGACATGAAAGCTTTTATTGTTCGGACTTTGTTAATTCTTGTCGGTTTCGTGCTCTTGGTCCAGTTGTGGATTTTTGCCAGTCTGGTGTGGTGGCGTACCCATGATGTCGAAGCCACCATGTTCATGCGTCTGGATTACTGGTCAGATCCGAGTGAGCCAATCAAGCATCAATGGCGCGATTATGATGAGATTAGTGATAACGTCAAACATGCCGTAGTTGCAGCAGAGGATGGTAAATTTTTGCAGCATCATGGCTTTGACTGGGCCGGTATCCAGTCAGCCTTGCAACGCAATAACGAGCAGGGGCAGGTCGTTGCTGGAGGTTCAACCATTTCCCAGCAGTTGGCGAAAAACCTGTTTTTATATAATCAGCGTTCTTTTATCCGCAAAGGTCAGGAGGCAGCCGCCACCTGGATGATGGAACGCATGTGGTCTAAGCAGCGGATATTAGAAGTCTATCTAAACTCGGTCGAATTTGGTGAAAATATCTACGGCGTAGAAGCGGCTACCCAATATTATTTTGGCAAGAGTGCACGCAGTTTGAGCCGTGAGCAGGCGGTTTTTCTGGCCTCAATTCTACCGAATCCGAAATATTATCAGCATCATCGTAATGATCGTTCCTTAGAATATCGCAAGCGCATGATCCGTAAATATATGCGTTACAGCAATATTCCTTAAGTGTAAATAATTTTGAAAAAGCCCATATTTTTGGGCTTTTTTTATGAAATTTACATAAATTTAAAGCATACTTAGATGAAGACTTTACACTTTATAATCATAGGTTAGAGCATGAATAATGCGGTTTCCGCCACCCCTGCTGAATATATTTATAATGATCGCTACATCAATCGTGAACTTTCAATTCTAGATTTTCATTTACGCGTACTCGAACAAGCGGTTGATCCTTTACATCCACTCTTGGAACGGATGAATTTCCTGCTCATTTTTTCTCGTAACCTGGATGAGTTTTTTGAGATTCGTGTTGCCGGGGTGATGGAACAGCTGGATTTAGGTAATGAAAGCCGTAGTCCGGATGGTTTAACGCCTAAACAGGTATTGGATTCCATTTCTAAAACCGCGCATGCTGCAATTGAACGTCAATATCGCATCTTAAATGAAGAAATTTTGCCGAAGTTGCGCGAAGAAGACATCTGTTTTCTCAAGCGTGGTGAACTGACGCCGGCACAATCCACCTGGATTAAAAAGTACTTTCAGGAGCAGGTCGCTCCCGTGCTGACGCCGATCAGTTTGGACCCGGCACATCCGTTCCCCCGTCTGGTCAATAAAAGCCTGAACTTTATCGTGACCTTGGAAGGGAAGGACGCCTTTGGCCGTCAGATTGACCTGGCTGTTGTACCGGCCCCACGCTCTTTACCACGAGTGGTGCGCTTGCCGGATGAATTGACTGGTGGTAAAGAACACCATGTCATGCTATCCGCCATTATTCATGAGCATGTGTCCGACCTGTTCCCAGGCATGACCGCAACTGGTTGTTATCAGTTCCGTGTAACCCGTAATGCGGACTTGGCCTTGAATGAAGATGTTGAAGACTTAGCCAAGGCCCTGAAAGGTGAGTTAAGTTCACGTCGTTTTGGTCGTGCTGTACGTCTGGAAGTGACAGAAAATTGTCCAAAGCCGATTTATCAATATTTGCTGAATGAATTTGATTTAGATGAAAGTCAGCTTTACAAGGTCGATGGACCAGTAAACTTGGCACGTTTGCTATCGAATTTTAAGCGTCCACATTTACGTTATGATTCGCATACGCCTGTACTGCCTAAAGCCTTGCGCAAGTCAGAAAGTATTTTTAATGCCATGCAAAAGCAGGATATTTTGTTGCACCATCCGTTTGAATCTTTTGCACCCGTCATTAACTTGCTACGTGAAGCAGCACGTGATCCTCAGGTGTTGGCGATTAAACAGACGTTGTACCGGAGTGGGGCGGATTCGGAAATTGTTCAATTACTGGCTGAAGCTGCGCGTAATGGCAAGGAAGTGACGGCTGTCATTGAACTGCGTGCACGTTTTGATGAAGAATCCAATATTGCGGTTGCCAATGTATTGCAAGAAGCGGGTGCTGTGGTGGTGTATGGGATCGTCGGTTATAAGACCCATGCCAAGATGATTCTGGTGGTACGCCGTGAAAATAACAAACTGGTGCGTTATGTGCATTTAGGCACGGGTAACTATCATGCCACCAATGCGCGTATTTATACGGATTATGGCCTAATGACTACCGACAAGGAACTCTGTGAAGATGTGCACCGCATTTTCCAGGAGCTGACCGGTATGGGTAAAATGGCCAAACTGAAAAAACTGCTACATGCACCATTTACCTTACACGCGCAGTTGCTGACTTATATCGATGAAGAAATTGCCAATGCCAAAGCGGGCAAGCCAGCACAGATTATTGTCAAGGTGAATGCACTGACTGAAATGCAGCTGATCAATAAACTGTATGAGGCATCGCAAGCTGGCGTGCAGATTGATTTGATTATTCGTTCAATTTGCTGCTTACGTCCAGGTTTGCCAGGATTATCTGAAAATATCCGAGTACGTTCGATTGTTGGTCGTTTTCTGGAGCATACCCGTGTTTATTACTTCAGTAATAATGGCAACGCGCATATTTACTGTTCAAGTGCTGACTGGATGGACCGTAACCTGTTTAACCGTGTAGAAGCTTGCTTCCCGATTGAAGATCCAGCACTGAAGAAACGTATTTATCAGCAGGGCTTACTCAATTACCTGCAAGACAATCAGCAGGCCTGGTTGTTACAGGGTGATGGTACCTGGCTGCGTGCACAGCCAGCGGAAGGTGAAGCGCCGCATAATGCCCAACGTGAGTTGCTGGAAATTTTTAAATAATTTTCATCCCCTAATAAAAAAGGAGCTTTTAAAGCTCCTTTTTTGATTCAGAATTAAATTAATTCAGGTTATTGACGATTTTTTGTAAAACCTGCAGCAAGACATCAAATTCACTTTGTAGTGGCGTGCTCTTACGCGTGACCAAGGCAAGGGTGCGGCTTGGAGCAGCATCAATTGCTTTGACCACCAGTTCAGAATTGTACTTAATCATGTGGCTATGTGTTGCAATTTCAGGCAGCAAGGTGAAACCAAGATTAGACGAAACCATTTCAACTAGAGTCGGTAATGAGCTCGCTTTCAAACGGTGATCATTTTTACGTTCCCCCACCGGACAGGCGCTGAGTGCGTGATCACGCAAGCAATGACCTTCTTCCAATAACATCAGGCGAGATAAATCCAGATCTTGCAAGGAACGTGCGGTAGCCGAGTGCTGATCGGATTTATGGCAAACCAGATATAGGCTTTCTTTGGCGATTTCAGCCACTTTTAGACTGCGCGTGTCAAACGGCAGGGCAAGCACCACCATGTCGAGATTGCCATGCTCGAGTTTTTCGACAATTTTTTCACTTTGTGCTTCATGCAAATGCAGCTGAATTTTTGGCAGCTGTTTATGCACTTCATCCAGTAAGGCTGACAAAATGAAGGGTGCAATGGTTGGAATAATTCCCAGATGTAAGTCGCCGGTTAGCGGCTCGCTCATTTCACGACTTAAGCGCATCAGGTCTTGTGCATCGGCCAAAAGAACACGGGCACGTGCTACGACCTGTTCGCCTAATGGTGTCAAACGAACATTTTGCCGATCACGTTCAACAAGTACACCACCTAGAAGGCGCTCTAGCTCCATGATCCCGCCCGACAGAGTCGACTGGGTCACGAACGAACGGCGCGCTGCTTCAGTAAAGTGCAACGTTTCAGACAGTGTAACGAGGTATGACAGCTGTCTTAAGGAGGGTAATGCAGCCATAGTGTCCTAATGTTTATTTAAAGTGATGAGCAAATAAACCGCTAATTTGAGGTATGAAATGCGGGGGAATATCATGCCCCATTCCATGAATTAATTCAAATTTTGCGCCTGAGATCGCTTTCGCAACAGCTTTACCATGACTTGGCGGGAGCAAACGGTCTTGCGAACCATGTACGATCAACGTCGGTTGCGCGATCTGTTTGTCCAGTTGAAGCAAGGAGCCCGTACATAATATTGCTAAAAACTGTTGAAGTACACCCGCCGGGTAATAACTGCGTTGATATAATTTTCGTGCAGTTTGAATGGCTTCAATTGGATTGATATGGCCGGGTGAACCAATCAGGTTAAACAGTTTGAGGCTATGGTCAATAATGCCCGCCTCATCATTCGAGGCTGGTTTCTCTAGTAAACTGAGTAATTGTTTTGGAAAAGGTGGAGGTAAAAGAGGCTGGTTGTTACTGGTAAACATCAAGCCTAGTTTGTTGACTTTTTCTGGATATTTAGCGGCCAGGATTTGTGCGATCATTCCCCCCATGGACGCCCCGAGTACATAGACCTGATCGAGTTGTAACTGTTCAGTCAGTAAAGCGGCATCATCTGCCATATCATGCAGGGTATAAGGGGCACCCTGATTTTCGAGACCGAGTGCAAAACGTCCCATCAGTTTGATGGTGTTGAGCGGCGGACCTTGATGTGGAACTTTGGAGGAAAGTCCAATATCACGATTATCAAAGCGGATGACACGAAAACCTTGATCGATCAGGGACTTGCATAAAAAATCAGGCCAGTAAAGCATTTGTGCACCCAGGCCCATGATTAACAGAACTGCTGGATGCTCGGGATGACCGCCCACTTCAACATGCAGGGTAATGCCATTGCCCAGTTCGACTTTGGTTTCCTGCATGAATGGGGTATAAGGAGACACACTAAACTGCAAAGCACTGTTCATGTTGAGCGCCCTCTCTATAAAGGACATTTTAAATAAATGTCCTTTATATTAAACGCTTAAACTGCAGCAGGAATCAAGTCTGGCACCAGTTTGGTCAAGGCCAGTCGCTGTTTGGCTGCTGTTGCACCGAGCAGGACAAAACCGCGTAAAGTGCCTTCGCTATCAAAAGCTTTGGCAATCATGCCATCGTCAAATTCTTCAGTTTCCCAGTTCACATCCACATCGGTGGGTGCCGGCAATACCGTTAAAGGGGCCGCCGGGGTTTTTACTGCGACAGGCATTGCTGGGTAATGAACATGCGTGCTTTGACCGGTCAGGGTTTTGGCCAGTGCGCGAGCCTGTTGCATGATAGGCATGACATACGGCAACAAAGTGCCATTCACTTCTGCACAGTCACCGACTGCATAAATATCAGGCTGATTGGTTTCCAGCAGGCTGTTGGTCAAAATGCCACGACTGGTATGAATCCCACCAGTTTTCGCTAAAGCAATATTTGGTTGTAAGCCCACGGCACTGAGTACAATATCCGCCACCAGACTATGGCCATTGGCTAACATGACCGCATAATCTTCACCATTGTTGATTTTGGTGACTTTTTCGACCGTCGTGGCAAGGATAAACTTGATTCCGCTGTCTTCTAGATTTTTCTGGAACTCTTCAGCGACATAAGCCGGTAATAAACGACCTAAAGGCAACGGTGACAGGTCAATCACCGTGACATCGTGACCGGTGTTTTGCAAATCATTGGCAAACTCACAGCCAATCAGTCCAGCGCCTAAAATGACCACACGCTTGTCTTTGCGTTTTTCAAGATTTTCCCGGAAAGCACGATAATCATTCAATGAGTTCACCACATGAATGTCATCACTGCCATCTCCTGCGATGGCGAGGCGAATCGGATTTGCGCCAACAGCCAAGATCAGTTTTGAGTAGGCTTGGGTGCTGCTTTCACCGTCTTTTTCCAATAAGAGTTCATGCTGTTCGCTATGGATTTGCTTAACCCAGGTATGGGTCTCAATGCGCATGTTGAGCTGTGCACTCATTTTTGCAGCATCGCCTAATGCGATATTTTCAGGTGTTTTTTTGCCGACCAAGGCATTGGATAAAGTTGGTTTTGCGTAGTTGGCAGCATCATCGGCGCAAATCATCACCAGCGCTTGTTCAGGGCTCAGTTTGCGGATTTCACGCGCCACGGTATAACCCGCCATGCCTGAACCAATAATAACGATAGGATGAAGATTATTTTGCATAGATAAAATCTCGGCAGGTGGCATAAAAAAAGACCATGAAAACATGGTCTTTGATTCTCAATTAGACTTCAATCATTTCAAAATCTGCTTTGGAGACGCCACAGTCTGGGCAGGTCCAATCTTCTGGTACATCTTCCCATTTTGTACCTGGAGCAATGCCATCTTGCGGCCAACCGAGTGCTTCATCATAAATCCATCCACACACGATGCATTGATACTTTTTCATTCAATTCTCCCAACACTGATGGCTATAGCGGATTTTTTACCATTCACCGCAATAAGGTTTAAACATATGACCATTGCCATAGATTAATTGAATTTTTACGCAGTTCTATCGGCAAAGTAAAGTGAATCTCAGCGATTCTCCTGCGTTGCCGGCAGAATTATTTTGAGATCGTACGATAAATTTTCTATGAGGATTCAATTGAGGGTTATAGAGAAAGCTAGAGTTCGGAGAGGGGGGGTCTATAATCATCTGAAAAAGGTGCAAAATGGTTAATTTAGACCATGGTCTAACAGCTAAAAATGAACTTTTCATGTAATCTATAATAATTAAATCATATACCCAATATAATTTAAAAAAATGGTTGTAATAAAATCAATAATTTATATAAATAACTAAATTTCCAAGTGTCTTAATTATCCTTTTTTGGCTAGGCATTGATCATTTTAAACGTTAAAATTTGTGCGTCTTCTTATTTTGCTTTCCTCTCCCATGATGAATTTGTCAGCTACACTTTGGTCGAATATCCGTACAGTGCAAGATTTCCCAAAACCAGGTATCTGCTTTTATGATCTTACACCGTTGTTTATGCAAAATTTGGCTTCATTGGCGGATGCATTAATTGCAAACATGCCGCAGGACATGTTGGATGAAGTAGAAAGTTTTGTTGCTGTAGAAGCACGTGGTTTTGTGTTGGCCAGTTTGCTCGCTCAGCGTTTAGAAAAGGGCCTACTTTTGGTTCGTAAAGCAGGTAAACTGCCACCGCCAGTGGTGGGTGTGGGTTATAGCTTGGAATATGGTGTCGACCGTTTGGAAATGGCAGCTGATGTAGCACCACAAAAAGTCATCATTGTGGATGACGTTTTGGCGACGGGTGGTACGTTAAAAGCGGTGCGTCAATTGGCCGAGAAATGTGAGCATACTGTTTTAGGTGCGAGCATTTTGTTGGATTTACCGCATATGCACCGTGACTTAGGCTTACCGATCTGGCCAGTACTCAATACGACACAGGCTGAAGCCAAAAAAGTTGCTTAAGTCATATCATTTAAAAAGTCTTGTTTGTACAAGGCTTTTTTTATGCCTGAATTTTGAGAAACTCGGCATCCATTACAAAGTGGCTGATAACAGCTGTTTGCTGACTTGTTCAATTAAACCATTGGTGTTTTCGGGATGCTCAAGACGGTGATGTCCGCCGGCAAAGGTTTCGATCAGCATAAAGGGTTCAAGTTGCGCCAGTACCTGGTTCATATCCAGGATTTCATCGCCAAGTTCCAAATAGGCCATTTGCGGAATGTCATGATCCAGATCCTGCTCATTGATTGGGGGGTAGTCATCACGAAAATCGGGAGATAAGTTCGGATTGGCCACCACTGCTGCCAGCCCATGCTGTGCTGACATTTTTAATGCCCAATAGCCCCCCAAGCAATGACCGACCAGCAGTTGGGGTTTAATTTTGGCAATAATTTCACTGTAGAAGGCTTGTACGGTGGCAAAGTTGAGGTTGCGGTAATCGACTTCAATACAAAACTTGTTGTGAGAATGAATGGCATGGAACTTGGTGGAGTCCTTTGAGGAGTCCAAGCCATGCAAGAACAGAATCTTGATAGTGCTTTCGTTCATTATTATGTCACGCAATCAAAAATAAAAATTAGCAAAGATAAAAAGAAGAAAGCACCGAGAACTTTCATCGACCTTCATTCTACGAACAGCTTTTCGGGCTGCCACTTAGCTATTGGTCTAAGGCAATGGTGCAAAACTGCCCACAAATGTTGTGAAAATGTAAAAATTATTTTTTAGTCGTGTTGTGGTCAATAGATTCGAAATTTTTTGTAATTCTGCTATGCTATACGACTTCTTTTTTATTTAAATTTTTCGAGGCAGATGATGACGCAACACAACGCTCAATCGACTTCTGAACAACAAATTTCCGAAAACGATTTAATTGCACAGCGTCATGCCAAGTTAAAGCAAATTCAAGCGCAGGCGCAAGAAAACGGCACAAGCCCTTGGCCAAATACGTTCAAACGTGAGCATTATGCGGCGGACTTACAAGCCGAGTTTCACGAAAAAAGCAAAGAAGAAATTGAATCAGGTGAAAAAGTCTATGTAAAAGTTGCGGGTCGCGTCATGTTGAACCGTGGCTCTTTCATGGTCATTCAGGACATGAGTGGTCGCATCCAGTTGTATGTGGACCGTAAAGGTTTACCTGAAGCGACATTGGCGATGATTAAGTCACTCGACCTAGGGGACATTATTGCAGCGGAAGGCTATATTGGTCGTTCAGGTAAAGGTGACTTATATGTGCACCTTGAAGCTTGTGAACTGTTGACCAAGTCTTTACGTCCGCTTCCAGACAAATTCCACGGTTTGACCGATACTGAAGTTAAATACCGTAAGCGTTATTTAGACTTGATTGTCAATGAAGAAACACGCCGTACCTTTGAAATTCGTGCCAAAGTGGTTGCTGGTATTCGTCACTATTTGACTCAGCACCGTTTTATGGAAGTGGAAACCCCAATGATGCATATCATTCCGGGTGGTGCTTCAGCGCGTCCGTTCGAAACGCATCATAATGCTTTGGACATGCCACTGTTCTTGCGTATCGCACCAGAGCTTTATTTGAAACGTTTGGTCGTCGGTGGTTTTGAGCGTGTTTTTGAAATCAACCGTAACTTCCGTAATGAAGGCGTATCAACCCGTCATAACCCAGAATTCACCATGATTGAATTCTATCAGGCTTATGCGGATTACAAAGATTTGATGGCCTTGACTGAAGACATGCTGGAAAAACTGGCGCACGATATTTTGGGTTCAACCGATGTGCCGTATCAGGGTGAAGTATTCCATTTCAAAGGTCCATACAAAAAGATTTCCATGTTTGATGCGATCCTTGAACATAATCCGGAATTTACTCCTGAAAATGTTGGTGACCGTGAGTTCCTGGCGAAGTTCATTAAAGAGGTGTTGAAAGAAGAAGTGAAACCTTCTTTCGGCTTGGGTAAATTGCAGACCATCGTGTTTGAAGAAACCGTCGAGACTAAATTACGTCAGCCAACCTTCATTACCGAATATCCAGCGGAAACTTCGCCTCTGGCACGCCGTAATGATGAAAACCCGCACATCACTGATCGTTTCGAGTTCTTTATCGGTGGTCGTGAACTGGCGAATGGTTTCAGCGAGCTGAATGACCCGATTGATCAGGCAGAACGCTTCCAGGCGCAAGTTGCTGAAAAAGATGCCGGTGATGATGAAGCGATGCATTATGATGCCGAGTTTGTTGAAGCGTTGGAATACGGTCTTCCTCCGACCGCAGGTGAAGGGATCGGCATCGACCGTCTGGTGATGATTTTTGCTGATGCACCAAGTATCCGTGATGTAATCTTGTTCCCGCATATGCGTCGTAAAGAAGCTTAATTTTTCTAGATGCAAAAATCCCCTCAATCGAGGGGATTTTTTATGGCTGTGTATTAGCCATTTAACGCAGCTCGTAAACGTTGTTGCATGTCGAGACTCTGCTGCACAATAAATGATTTCATCCAGTAAATTTGCTCACCCAATGCATTGGTTTGAACTGCGCTATTCAGAAATGCCATCTGTTCCAGTTGGAAAAGTTGACTGTCGAGTGCATCTTGCAAACTTTCTGCATCGCTCATTAAAGGCAGGCGTACCAGATAAAAGCCTTTCGGATAATTATAAAATGCATAAAGGAGGTTAAAGGCACGTTGTTCACCTCTGAGATTGCCCGCGCCGATTTCATAACTTTTATCCTGATTGCTATGGGTAATGCCAATCAGTAATTCAATCTGCTCTTCAACAACTTTGATCCCAAACTGGATCCCGAGCTGATCAGCAGTTTCATCATGCTGGATAAACACATTCTGGTCTTTCTGCTCTAGAGTAAGGGGTTCCTGTAGAACCAGCAGATTGTCTTGCTGATAAATAAAACCTGCCACATGGGCGGCTTCAAGTTGTGTTTTAGTCTGTTGGACAGAAAGCGTCATGATGGGCCCTGTGAAAAAATGCCTTATCTTTTAATGTAAAGGCTTTGTGTATTGAAACAAAGAGTGGATTGTACTGCTAGAGTTTAGAGCGATAAGCTGATTGCTGTTCACAATAACTGGTCAGGGTAGGGAACAAAGCTGAAAACTTGAAGTTTTTAGGTGGGTTGTTTGTATAAATAGAGAGAATAGGTTGTTTATCTTGTATTCTAGGCTAGCCAAGGAATAAAAAGTCACCGGGCCTTTAGACCAAGGTTATATGATGAATTGGAATATCAATATCACAAAAAATGCAAAAGGAATGATTTGTTCATCACTATAATGAATATCATTTGTATGATGCTGAATAAAGCATCACACTCATCTTGAAACACAGATACATCCGGAGTTGTTATGGCAATCGTTCCTCCAACTGAGGAAAGACTTACACATCTTAAACAGTTAGAAGCTGAAAGCATCCACATTATTCGTGAGGTTGCTGCCGAATTTGAAAATCCGGTGATGTTGTATTCGATTGGTAAAGATTCAGCAGTGATGCTGCACCTTGCCTTGAAAGCGTTCTATCCTGCAAAACTACCTTTCCCTTTATTGCATGTCGATACCGGCTGGAAATTCCGCGACATGATCAAGTTCCGTGATGACATGGCCAAAAAACATGGCTTTGATCTGATTGTGCACCAAAATAAGGAAGGGGTGGACGCTGGGATTAATCCGTTTGACCATGGCAGCTCCAAATACACCGACATCATGAAAACTCAAGGTCTGAAACAGGCTTTGGACAAATACGGTTTTGATGCTGCTTTTGGTGGTGCACGTCGTGATGAAGAAAAGTCGCGTGCCAAAGAGCGTGTGTATTCTTTCCGTGACAGCAAACACCGCTGGGATCCAAAAAACCAGCGTCCAGAATTGTGGAATATCTACAACGGTAAAGTGAACAAGGGCGAAAGCATCCGTGTTTTCCCATTGTCGAACTGGACTGAACTGGATATCTGGCAATACATCTATCTTGAGCAGATTCCGTTGGTGCCTTTGTACTTCGCTGCAGAACGTCCTGTGGTGGAGCGTAGCGGTACCTTGATCATGGTGGATGATGAGCGTATGCCACTCCATGAGGGTGAAGTCCCACAAATGAAATCGGTCCGTTTCCGTACCTTGGGTTGTTACCCATTAACGGGTGCAGTGGAATCCACAGCGGATACCTTGCCGGACATTATTCAGGAAATGCTTTTAACCACAAGCTCCGAACGTCAGGGTCGTATGATTGACCATGATGAGGCGGGTTCGATGGAAAAGAAAAAGCAAGAAGGCTATTTCTAAAACGTTTCTAAGATTTGTGGAGCTGAGCTATGTCTCATCAGTCTGAACTGATTAGCCAGGACATTCTGGCCTATTTAAAACAGCACGAAAGTAAAGACCTGTTGCGCTTTTTGACCTGCGGTAACGTCGATGATGGTAAAAGTACCCTGATTGGTCGCTTGCTGTATGATTCAAAACTGATCTATGAAGATCAGTTACAAGCCGTGACCCGTGACAGTAAAAAAGTCGGTACGACCGGTGATGCACCTGACCTTGCATTGCTCGTTGATGGCTTACAAGCGGAACGTGAGCAGGGGATTACTATTGATGTTGCGTACCGTTATTTCTCGACGGAAAAACGCAAGTTTATCATTGCCGATACGCCGGGACACGAACAGTACACGCGTAACATGGCGACCGGTGCATCGACCTGTGACCTGGCGATCATCCTGATTGATGCACGTTATGGTGTACAAACCCAGACCCGCCGTCATACCTATATTGCCAGCCTGCTCGGTATTAAAAATATCGTGGTGGCGATCAATAAAATGGATTTGGTGGAATTCTCTGAAGCACGTTTCAACGAGATTCAGGCGCAATATCAGGAATTCGTCAACCAGTTGGGTGACCGCAAACCAAGCAACATTTTGTTCGCGCCAATTTCTGCCTTGAATGGCGATAACGTGGTGAACAAGTCTGCCAATACTCCATGGTATCAAGGTGAAACCTTGATGGGAATTTTGGAAACGGTAGAAATCAACCGTGGTTCTGCCAAGCACGATTTCCGCTTCCCAGTGCAGTATGTCAACCGTCCGAACCTCGATTTCCGTGGTTTTGCTGGTACGATTGCGCTCGGTGATGTCAGCGTGGGTGATGAAATCATTGCACTTCCATCCGGCAAACGTTCAACGATTAAAGAAATTGTGACCTTTGATGGCAATCTGCAACACGCGATTGCTGGTCAGGCGGTGACATTAACCTTGAATGATGAAATTGACGTATCCCGTGGCAACATGCTGGTGCGTGCGGATCAGGAAGCCCCACATATTTCACGCTCAGTGCGTGCCACTGTGGTCTGGATGAATGACCAGCCCCTAGTCATCGGTAAACTGTATAATCTGAAAGTGGGAACACAAACCGTTCCTGCCAAAGTGACTGCAATTAACTACCGCGTGAACGTGAATACACTTGAGCATATGCAGGTGGATCATCTGGATCTCAATGCGATTGCGGATGTGACGATTGAATTTGATGCGCCAGTGGTATTTGACCGTTATCAGGACAGCCGTTATACCGGCGCGTTTATCTTCATTGATCGTTTAAATAACGTGACGATCGGTGCAGGGATGGTGGAAGAGTCGGTCGAGTGGACTGCCCATGCCAAGCCTGTTTCTGCTGAAGACCGTGCAGCGCGTTTAGGACAAAAACCGGCTGCGGTGACTGTACCTGAAAAAGCATTGGAACAGGCGCAAGCGATTGAAAGCCTGCTGTTGCAAAATGGTATCGTCGCCATTGCCAAAGTGGGCTTAACGGCTGAGCAGGTGGCTTTATTGCGTGAAACTGGTATCGTGGTGATTACTGCAGTTGCTGAAGGCACGGATGTTAGCTTGACTGCTGAAACTGCCGAAGAACTGGCTGAACAGATTTTGCCATTGGTTCGTCTATAAGACTGAAACCATGCAATAAAAAACCCGCTTTCGAGCGGGTTTTTTATTTTTCAGATATCTTAATTTTTTGCGGTTTGCAGTTGTTCAGTTGCTTTAACGGCAGCTTCACGTTTGGTCAGAATGAGATGCGCAATCAGGCCAATACAGATGCCCCAAAACACTGAGCTCAAGCCGAGAAAGCTCATGCCTGAAACGGTCGCAATAAAGGTAATCAGTGCACTGTCACGATGTGATTCTTCTTTAATTGCAGTGGTGATATTAGTGGCAATCGCGCCAAGTAATGCTAGTCCAGCCAAAGCCGCAACTAGCTCTTTAGGCAGCAAGCTAAACAGCATCACGATACTACCGGCAAATAGGCCGCCTAAAATATAAAACAGGCCATTGGCAATCCCGGCGATATAACGTTTTTCTTTCAGCTCATGCGCATCTTTACCGGTACATAATGCGGCCGTAATCGCCGCGATGACAATACTAATTCCACCCACTACAGAAACTGCCAGTGAGGCGATACTTGTCATAGTAATAATCGGCTTGGCCGGCGTGTCGTAGCCACTGAGTTTTAAAATGGCCATGCCGGGTAAAAACTGTCCGGACAGACTGACCAGAATTAAGGGTAAGGCAAAGTTAATGGTGGAGGTCCACGTCCATTCCGGTTGAATGAATTGTGGTACGGCAAAGGAGAAATCCATACTGACTGGATTCATCCGTCCCATCAACACCGTCATGGCAATTCCGGCGAGCAACACCCAAATCATGGCATAACGTGGAGAAAAGCGTTTTGCGAGCAAATAACACAGTAACATGCCAAACACCAGATAAGGCATCGAGTTGCTGGCTTTGAACAAGCCTAAGCCAAACTGGAACAGAATACCGGCCATCATTGCTGCAGCAATGCTCGGCGGAATCATTTTCACCAGTTTATCGAAATAGCCACTCCAACCAATCAATAACATCACCACGGCCGCTGTGATATAGGCACCAACCGCTTCATTGAGAGAGAGATCCGGAAACAGCGTGACCAGCAAAGCAGTACCGGGTGCAGACCAGGCGGTAATGATCGGGGTTTTGTATTTGATGGACAGGAAAATCCCGGTAATCGCCGCACCAATCGAAACGCCCCAGATCCAGGAGGCCATCATGGTAGGAGAAACCTGAGCTTGTTGTGCCGCCTGAAAAAAGATAATCAGTGGACCCGCATAGGAAATCAGCACCGCCAAGAAACCTGCGATTGTGGCTGAAATAGACCAGTCCTGTTTTAGCATCCTTAAGATATTGCTCACGACTTCCTCCTTGTGACTCAATGAAATACATCAGCACTCTGTATTGAATGTGCATAATGCAATCAACCGTGTTGCTAAATTTGAATATTGACTATAGGCATCATCATATTCACAAAAAAAACTAATTGAAAACTAATTGTTTTTATCTTATTGATAAGAAATATTTGTATATGAATGGATAAAGTCAATGTTCAGTGAATTAAAGACACTGATTGCGATCAAGCAATATGGTTCGTTTAGTGCCGCCGGACAGCATATTGGTTTGACCCAAGCGGCGGTCAGTGCACAAATGAAATCCCTGGAACAGCAGCTTGGCATTGCCCTGTTTGAGCGAATTGGCCGTAAAGCAGCGCTTAATGTGGAAGGCTTGCGGGTGATTAAACATGCTGAAGAAATTATGCAGCTGGTGGAAAAAATCAAACAGCCTGAATCACTGATTGCATATAAAGGCACCATCAAAATTGGTGCAATTTCCTCGATTCAATCCGGGTTTTTTCCGCAATTACTGAAGAAATTTAAAGACTATCTGCCGTATACCAAAGTCCGGATTTTACCGGGGGTGTCTTTTAATTTACTGAATATGGTGGAAAATGGCGAAATTAACCTCGCGGTGATTATTCGACCGTGTTTTCCCTTGTCCAAAGAGTTCAGTTATTACCCGCTGTGCAAAGAAGCGTTTGTGCTGGTCACGCCGAAGGAGGTCACTGCCACGGACTACAAGGACATCCTGAAAAAATATCCCTTTATCCGTTATGACTGTTCATCATTTGGCGGCAATATCATTAACAATTTTCTGGCCAAACATCAGATTGAGGTACAGGAATTTTTGGAACTCGAAGATGTCGAGGCGATTGTGAAAATGGTGGAAAATGGCTTGGGGGTGGCTCTAATTCCGCATAATACCCCATGGCGTGAACAGCAAAAAAATCTCAATGTCATTCACTTGGGCGAGGAAACCTTTTACCGCGAGTTGATCGTGATCATGAAAAAGTCCAATGAACAATCAATTGTTTCCAGCATGATTTACCGGATTATCCGTGAGCTCGAAGATGAAGAGAAGGCTGCGGCACAATTGAGTGAAACAGATTTTCATCCCTGGTCATCACCACTGAAACATCGTCGAGTGGCAAGTAGTACAAACGCTAAGAAATCTCAATCCAGTTAAGGCAGCATTTTTCCATGCAAATCGCTAATTGAATTAGTCCTCCGCGAGTGCGGCGCGCAGGGTTTTCGCATAGCGTGCCAAAGACTGCAGCCCGCCAATCCGTTCGACAATCACGCCATGCTTAAAAATCAGCAGTGTTGGCAGACCATAGACATTGTAGCGCAGGGTCACAATCGGTGCTTGATCAACATTGACCTGGCCAAATTTAACTTCGTCAAATTGTGCAGCCAATTGTTGCAGACGTAAGTTGAGCAGTCCGCAGGACTCGCACCAAGGCGCATAAAAACCAATCATGGCAACGCCTTCATAGCGTTCAAAATCCGAAAAGTTATCTTCGTTGTATTCCACGATATTTGCCATAAGTTGTTCCTGCTGATCAAATAGTACCGAGATCTGATTATGGATTATAGCCGGTTCTGATGGGTTTTTTCGTGGCAGCGTTTATGTTTAAATCAGGGCTGAAAAAAATACAGTCAACAAGGAATCGCGTGAATGGCACAGGCACACATGCAACAGGTGGTGATTACTGAACCGGGTGGCCCGGAAAAACTGGCAATACAAACGACCGATATTCCGGTTCCAGCAGCCAATGAAGTATTGGTTAAAGTCCATGCCTTTGGTTTGAACCGTCCGGATATTCTGCAACGTCAGGGGCTGTATCCGATGCCGAAAGGCGTCACGCCTGTTCCTGGGCTGGAAGTAGCCGGTGTGGTGGAAGCCGTTGGCAGTGAAGTCAGCGAATTTAAAGTCGGAGATCAAGTCTGCGGTTTGACCAATGGCGGTGGCTATGCCGAGTATTGTGTCGTACCAGCCAGTCAGACGTTGAACATTCCAGCAGGTGTGAGCTTTATTCAGGCTGCGGCGATTCCGGAAACTTTCTTTACCGTTTGGGCCAACCTGTTCCAGATGGGCAAAGCCAAAGCGGGTGAAACCGTGCTGATTCATGGCGGCAGCAGCGGGATCGGGACGACCGCATTGATGTTGTGTAAGGCTTTAGGCATTAAGACCTTTGCCACAGTCGGTTCAGATGAGAAAGTGCAGGCGATTGCGCATTTGACCGATGCCATCAACTATAAAACCGATGATTTCGAAACTTATATCAATGAAAAATCCGACAATCATGGTGTGGATGTCGTGCTGGATATTGTCGGTGCACCTTATTTCGAACGTAACCTGAATTTGCTGCGTAAAGATGGCCGTCTGGTTTATCTGGCATTCTTAGGTGGTGCCAAAGTGAAAGAGGCCAAATTAGGCCCGATCATGATGAAGCGTTTGACCATTACCGGTTCGACCATGCGTGCCCGCAATACCGCAGAAAAAGCGGAAATTGCGCAAGGTCTGAAGGCAGTGGTTTGGCCATTGTTAGCCAAAGGTGAATGTCTGCCAATGATCTACAAAACCTTTAAATTTTCCGAGATTCAACAGGCGCATAGCGCGATGGATACCGGTGATCATATTGGAAAGATCGTGGTTGAAGTCATCTAATTCTATGATCTGAAAGAAAAAATAAACCCGCAATCAGCGGGTTTATTTTTAGAAAAATGACTTAGAAACGGAACAGACCTAAACCATCTTTCACTTCATCCAGGGTCTGCTGGGTGATGATGCGGCATTTTTCCGTACCTTCACGCAACACGTCCATGATGTAATCTGGATCTTTCGACAGTTCATTACGGCGTTCACGGATTGGCCCAATCAAGTCTTTCAGAATACCTTCCAGACGTTTTTTCACCGTACCGTCACCTAAACCACCACGACGATAATGCGCTTTTAGCTCTTCCAGTTCTTCCTTGTTGGTGTCAAAAGCATCCAGATACGTAAACACCACGTTGCCTTCCACCTGACCTGGATCTTCAATACGCAAATGGTTCGGATCGGTGTACATGGCATTGACCGCTTTCTTGATGTCTTTGTCGGTCGCATTCAGCACGATGGTATTGCCCAAAGATTTCGACATTTTCGCTTTGCCATCAAAGCCGGGTAAACGGCCAACATTCGACAATAGCGCTTTACATTCTGGCAGTAAGTCACGACCAATCTGACGGTTGACACGACGCACGATTTCATTGGTCTGTTCGATCATTGGAATCTGGTCTTCACCGACCGGCACGACGGTTGCCTTGAATGCGGTAATGTCTGCCGCTTGAGCGACTGGATAGCACAGGAAGCCGGCTGGAATATCACGCTCGAAGCCACGTAGCTGGATTTCAGACTTGATCGTT
Organism: Acinetobacter minutum; assembly: GCF_035916735.1. NCBI lineage: Bacteria > Pseudomonadati > Pseudomonadota > Gammaproteobacteria > Moraxellales > Moraxellaceae > Acinetobacter > Acinetobacter minutum. The sequence goes on along the minus strand of NZ_JAQIHG010000004.1, from coordinate 110,217 downwards.
GGATTGCGTTCCAAACGCGCCACGGTCACAAAATTGAGGTACAACATGGTCAATTCATTGAGTGCTGGCAAGCAAGATTGCACACAAATCGTAGTCTTGCTTGGATCAATCCCGACTGCTAGATAGTCAGTTGCTACTTCAATCACGTTGCTGCGTACTTTTTCTACGTTATCCGCGTTATCAGTCAATGCTTGGGCATCGGCGAGTAACAAGTGTTGATGATGGCTGTCCTGTAAACCGACACGAGAGCGCAGGGAACCGACAAAATGTCCTAAGTGTAATTGTCCTGTGGTACGGTCGCCCGTCAAAATTACTGGGCGAGTATCTTGATTACTCATTATTGATTCCAAAAGGTAGGGTTACTACAGCATTAATCTAAAGAATGCCGATATTGTAAGGCATAAAATCTGGATTGGGGGGGCTAGCGTAAATACAGACACCAGAAAAAATCTAAAAAAACAGTTTATTCATACAAAGCTGATATATAAAACCAGGCAGGCACTTTAAAATGCCTGAATAAATAAGACACTAGGAATATAACATGGCGAGCAGCTTACTTTTACTGTTAGATGATATTGCGACAATTTTGGATGACGTTGCCATGATGAGCAAAATGGCCACCAAAAAAACCGCGGGGGTTTTGGGGGATGACCTGGCCTTGAATGCGCAGCAGGTCAGTGGAATTCGTGCTGATCGTGAGTTGCCTGTGGTTTGGGGGGTAGCGAAAGGTTCTTTTATTAACAAACTGATTTTGGTGCCATTGGCCTTGTTGATCAGTGTGGTAGCACCGTGGTTGATCAGTCCGCTGTTGGTGATTGGTGGTTTGTTTTTATGTTATGAAGGTGTGGAAAAAGTCATCCACTCCCTGCACAAGAAAAAGCCGCATACGGCTGAAGAAGCCAAAGCCGAGCTGATTCAGGAAGAGATAGATCTGGAAACCTTTGAAAAAGAAAAAATCAAGGGGGCTGTCCGTACCGATTTTATTCTGTCAGCTGAGATTGTGGTGATTACGCTAGGTACTGTAGCGACAGCGAGCTTTATGCAAAAGGTTTCAGTGCTGAGTGTGATTGCCATCATTATGACCATTGGTGTGTATGGTTTAGTCGCGATGATTGTAAAAATTGACGATTTGGGTTTGTATTTGTCACAACAACATGCACAAATGAAACAAAATTTAGGTCGTGCACTGTTGGCTTTTGCGCCAATCTTAATGAAAACCCTGTCGATTGTGGGAACGGTCGCGATGTTCCTGGTGGGTGGGGGCATTATTAGCCATGCTGTACCTTTGATTCATCACTTTAGCGAACATACGGCAGACAGCGCGGAACTGATTCCAAATGTCGGAAACGTGATTGGAGCAATCACACCGACCCTGCTGAATCTGGGACTAGGCTTGATTGCAGGCTTCCTGGTGCTGCTATTGGTGGGTACAGTACAAAAATTCTGGCCGAAATCATCATAATTAAACCCGTAAAGCACGCTGATCTGGCCAGAAATCCTCATTGATAATAACCAAAAAGGATGATGCTTATGCGTTGGAAAGGTCGTCGTGTTAGTACAAATTTGGAAGACCGTCGTGGTGGCGCTGGTGCCAAAGCTGGCGGCATCAGTATTTTGGGTTTGATCGTGGCTTTTGTGGCCTGGAAGTTTTTTGGTGTTGATCCGCAACAGGCCTATCAGGCGACCCAACAGGTCACGGCTCAACAATCTACTGCTTCAGCACTGGAAAATCCCACACCGGAACAGCAGGAAGCTGCAAATTTTGTGGGTACAATTCTGGCGGATACCGAAGATACCTGGACTCCAATTTTTAAACAGAAGGGTGCCCAGTATCAGTCACCCAAACTGGTGTTGTTTAGTGGCGTAGTGAACTCGGGTTGTGGTACGGCTCAATCCGCGATGGGACCGTTCTATTGCCCAGCCGACCAGAAAGTCTATATCGACACCAGCTTCTTCCAGCAGATGCGCCAAGAGCTTGGGGTATCCGGTGAGCAGAACCAGACCGAACTGTCCCGACGCGATCAGGCCGGTGATTTTGCCCAAGCCTATGTGATTGCGCATGAGGTTGGACATCATATCCAGACCATTACCGGTATTTCCGAGCAAGTGCAGCAACAGCGCAGTCAAGTCGGCAAAGTGGAAGCCAATCAGCTTTCGGTACGACAAGAATTACAGGCGGACTGTTTTGCCGGCATCTGGGCGCACCATAATCAGCAGCGTACTCAGTTCCTTGAGCAGGGGGATATTGCTGAAGCCATGGATGCAGCACATAAAATTGGCGATGACTATTTACAAAAACGTTCAACCGGGCAAGTCGTTCCGGATAGCTTTACCCATGGCAGTAGTGAACAACGCCAGCGCTGGTTTGAACGGGGCTGGCAAACTGGCGATATGCAACAGTGTGATACGTTCTCTGTTCGTCAGCTTTAACCCGGATCAGAAAAAAGCACGCTCTAGCGTGTTTTTTTATGCCTAGAGGAAGAGGGTCTTATTCTTTCGGTTAGTTTCAAGGGGGGGGATTGGGTAAGGTTAAACTACAGTGGAATATCAACAGGATTTGTAGAAATTTCAAATACAACGATGGTGGAGTTGGAAAATTGTTTTACACTGAAGGCTGATTATCACCTGTGATCATGCCCGCATGATGACGCAGACCGGACAGGGAATATGGGCAATTTTTTCTTTCTGCAAGCCTTTACCGTTATTTTTGCACTTTCCATTGCGACGACCATTTTTAACAAACGCATTCTGGGTTTTCCGCAAGCGATCGGGGTGCCGATTGTTTCTGCGATTTTCGTCTTTATTTTGCAGTGGGGTGCCAGCCTGTTGCATGGCAACCAGTTTATTACCATCAATATTCATAATATTGAGGAAGCTGTCCGGCATATTGATTTCTATGATTTTCTGATCAATGGCGTCATTTGTTTTATCCTGACCTCTTCGGCATTAAAGTTCAAAATCTCGGATTTGCGCAGCCACTGGAAGCCGATCGGGATTTTGGCCAGCATTGCCTTGGTGCTGTGTGCAGTATTCTTTGCCGGTATGGTGTATGGCTTCCAGATGCTGCTTGGTCATCCGGTTCCAATTCTGGTGTTGTTGTTGCTTGGCGCAGCCTTAGGGGCCACAGACCCGATCGGGATTAAAGGGGTGCTCAGCTCGGTACGGGCACCGCATCATTTGATGGTGAAGCTGGAAGGGGAATCCTTATTTAATGATGCCATGTGTATTGCCTTGTTTATGACGCTACTGTATGTGTTACAGGGCGAACATTTTTCCTTGGTGGGAACGCTGGAAACTTTGCTTTACGAAATCATCGTTGCGGTGATTATTGGCTGGGGCTTTGGTCAGGCGATTTTGCGTCTGCTGCGTGGCAAGCATGAAATGGAATCTTTGATCCTCACGACTGCTTTATTGGCGTCTGGTTCTTATCTGGTAGCATTATTGGCACATGCTTCGGCTCCGATTGCCTGTGTCATTGGGGGCTTGATTGTCGGTAATCGCTGGAAAGATATCCTGGAAGCACGTGAGATTCGTGAGATTAACCATTTCTGGCATACGGTTGAAGGTATTATTAATTCTTTCCTGTTCACCTTGATTGGTCTGGAGCTGTTTATTCTGGATTTGAGCATCAGCCTGATTCTGGGCGGGATTTTTGCCTTCTTGATGCTGCATTTATCCCGTTTCGTGGGGAATTATCTGTCTTTTGCCTTTTTTCCGTCTTTTCGAAGCAAAAGTTACAATGGCAGTTTGATGATTTTATCCTGGGGCGGGGTACGCGGTGGGATTTCGCTGGCATTGATTTTAGCAGTGGCCAACGTACCCGAATTACGTCCTTACAGCAGTATTTTGATTGGCTATGCTTTTATTAGCGTACTGTTATCTGGTGTAGTGTGTGGCTTAGGTTTACCGGCGGTGATGAATGCCTTTTATTACAATCCTGATGAAGAAACGGAAGGCTTTAAAGGCTGGTATCAGCGCTTATGTCACAAACTGAACCGCAAGGGCTTTAAATATATTGTCAGTGAAGATGCGCAGGGTAATGAGATTATTACCATCTATAAACCGGAAGGATTGGTGGATGTAAAAGCTGAAGATGGTGTTGCAGCTGTCTACCATCCTGAAAAAGTGCAAGAAGTGCAGCGTTTGGAAAATCCTAATAACTTCTGATGGCTTAAAAGAGGCTTACATGCTTTTAGGGATTTGCAGGGCTGAATTTCTTCCACCCTGCAGCATCATTTAACGAACGACTAGAACGGGTAATGAGGTTTCATTCAGAACCCCTTGTGCCACACTGCCCAGGATAAATTTCTTTAAGCCACTGCGGCCATGTGAACCGATGATGATCAGATCGGCCTGTAAATCCTGCGCACCTTGTACAATCTGGTCTTTTACAGATTCACCTTCAAGCAGTTTGGTTTCTACGTCTAGACCTACTTCTGCAAATTTGGCTTTGGCTTGTTGCAGATTTTTTACCAAATACTCACGTGCCCTTTCAATCAGTGAATTACTTTTACCGGTACGGATATATTCATCTGCAATATAAGGATCAAGCAGCAGTACTTCGACTACGGTGACTTTGCTGCCAAACGCTTTGGCGAATTCTGCGGCTTGTTGTACCGCGAGGAATGAAGTTTCGGAACCATCAATTGGGACTAAAATATGTTGATAGGCCATATCCATTTTTCCTTATTGTAATGCTATTTAAAAATTAAGCTGATGATTTGAGTTTAGCGAGAAAGGCATCGCGACGGAACCTAAATTACAAGCGATTAGGCAAAAGTTGTAGCACTTTATTTTATCAGTCTGACAATTTTCGATGGAGAGGCATGTAAAATTGAGCCACCAGATTTTAAAGTCAATGTTGCTGACGAAGTGTGTTTACATACTCGATCAGCCCATCTATATCATCAGACTGTAATTGTTCACGCATGGCGAGAATTTGCTGTTCATCCAGCGTGTAGAGTTTTAGAGCCAGCAACTTTTCGATAGCTGTCTGATTAAAACGATATTTCACGATTTGTGCAGGGCTGCCCGCCACAATAGCATAAGGGGGTACATCTTTGGTGACCACACTGCCTGCTGCTACGACACAGCCTTCACCTAATTGTACGCCCGGCATGATCATGGCTCGGCTGCCGATCCATGCGCCATCTGCAATAATAGTGTCACCCGCTGCGATAAAACTCTTGGTATTAAACGGATAGCTGGAAATCCAGTCATGCCGGTGTAACTGGTTGCCGCCCATCATAATGATGCATTCTGTGCCAAAACTGACAAAATTGCCGATATGCAGTTGATCCACAGGTTTTTTGATCGTCGATGGCTTTTCATGCAGATAACGCACCACACAGCGTTCAAAGCCCTGATCCCAGTAAGCACTATAGTAACTGTAATTACCCTTGATGTGAATATTCGGGTTTTTAACGGTTTTGGCAATAAATTCGAATTCACACCAGTGTTTGACCGGGGAGTTGATCAGTGGATCCATGAGTAACTATCAAAATGGGCAAGAAATTTGATTATAGCGTGCAGGATTGAATCTAGTCGGGAAATACGCATGCTTTGATGCTGAAAAGTCTGGATGAGGTTCACGTAAGACATAAAAAACCCCTCAATCGAGGGGCTTAAAGTGAACAATCTCTAAAAATTAAAGATATTCAACTTTTACAATTTCGTATTCGACTTCGCCTTGTGGTGTTACGATTTTGGCTTCGTCACCTTCATTTTTACCTAAAAGGCCACGAGCGATCGGCGAGTTCACTGAAATTTTATTGATTTTAAAATCGGCTTCGTCATCACCTACAATCTTGTAGGTTTTCTGTTCTTCAGTGTCGAGATTCTCAATGGTCACAGTCACCCCAAACACCACGCGACCATTCTGTTCGAGATCCTGTACATCAATCACTTGAGCAGCACCTAATTTGCCCTCGATGTCCTGGATACGACCTTCACAGAAACCCTGCTGTTCACGTGCGGCATGGTATTCCGCATTTTCTTTCAGGTCGCCGTGTTCACGTGCCTCAGCAATCGCCTGGGTAATACGTGGACGCTCAACTGTTTTTAGCTGATGTAATTCTTTCTCTAGGGCTTCTTTGCCTTCTGGAGTCATTGGATAACGTTGCATTTTGGTCCCTCGAAATGGTTGGGAAAATACAGTCTAAAAAAATGAAAAAATCCCGCCACCGATAAGGTGACGGGACTTATCGGTAATGGATTAACCTACAGTTTGTAAATCTTGCAAGCGGTAAACATCCATTGGCAATTTAATCGCCAAGGCTTGGCATACAGCATCGGCACCGTTCAGGGTCGTAGTGTGGTACACCTTACCTTGCAGTGCAGAACGACGGATTGAGAATGAATCCTGCTGCGCTTTTTTGCCTTCAGTGGTATTGATGATGAGGTGAATCTCGCCATTTTTCAAGCGGTCCACAATATTTGGACGGCCTTCAGTGACTTTGTTCACACGTTCACATTCGATACCTGCCGCTTTGATCACGTCATAAGTACCGCCAGTGGCGATGACTTTAAAGCCAAAGTCGACCAGTTGTTTCGCAATACCAACTGCACGTGGTTTATCAGAATCACGTACAGAGATAAACGCATGTTTCACTTCACCTTCAGTTGGCAAACCAGGTAAGCGTTCATTTGAGCCAAGGACAGCTTTGTAGAATGCTTCACCAAATGTTTTACCTACACCCATCACTTCACCTGTCGATTTCATCTCAGGGCCAAGGATTGGGTCAACACCAGGGAATTTGTTGAATGGGAACACCGCTTCTTTTACAGAGAAGTGAGCCGGGATAATCTCTTTGGTAAAGCCTTGCGACTCAAGAGATTGACCCGCCATACAACGCGCCGCCACTTTCGCCAAAGATTCACCGATACACTTAGAAACGAATGGAACCGTACGGGATGCACGTGGGTTCACTTCCAAGATGTAAACGTCTTCACCTTTCACGGCAAACTGAACGTTCATCAAGCCGACAACGCCAAGTTCTTTTGCCATCGCAACTGTTTGACGACGCATTTCATTTTGTACGTCTTCAGACAATGAATATGGAGGAATCGAACATGCGGAGTCACCTGAGTGAATACCGGCTTGTTCAATATGCTGCATGATCCCGCCGATCACCACGTCTTTACCGTCCGATACGCAGTCCACATCAACTTCGATGGCATCATCCAGGAAGTGATCTAGAAGAACAGGCGCTTCGTTAGAGGCTTGAACCGCATCACGTAAGTAGCGTTTCAGTTCTTCGTCGTTGTAGACGATTTCCATCGCACGACCACCCAATACATATGATGGACGTACCACCAGTGGATAGCCTACTTTAGATGCTTCAGCCAGACCTTCTTCAGCAGATTTGACAATGCTGTTGTTAGGTTGACGAAGTTGCAGACGTTGAATCATTTGCTGGAAACGTTCACGGTCTTCTGCACGGTCAATCGCATCAGGTGATGTACCAATGATTGGTGCACCGGCTTCTTCTAAAGCACGAGCCAATTTCAGTGGTGTTTGACCACCGTACTGCACGATAATGCCTTTTGGCTTTTCAGTACGTACGATTTCTAACACGTCTTCAAGCGTAATCGGTTCGAAGTACAAACGATCTGACGTGTCATAGTCGGTCGAAACGGTTTCAGGGTTACAGTTCACCATGATGGTTTCGTAACCGTCTTCACGCATGGCAAGGGCAGCGTGTACACAGCAGTAATCGAACTCGATCCCTTGACCAATACGGTTAGGACCACCACCGATCACCATGATCTTTTCTTTATCAGAAGGGTTTGATTCACACTCTTCATCATAAGTAGAGTACATGTAGGCTGTGTCAGATTCGAACTCTGCCGCACAGGTATCTACACGTTTGTAAACAGGGGTTACACCCAAGTTCCAACGATGCTTACGGAATTGTTTTTGTGAAATGCCCATCAGGTTCGCGATGCGAAGGTCAGATAAACCTTTGCGTTTGAACGAACGGATGTTATCGGCATTCAAATCACCAAAACCTAAAGTTTTGATTTCATTTTCAGTTTTGATGATGTCTTCGATTTGAATCAGGAACCAACGGTCAATTTTGGTTGCTTCAAAAACTTCATCGAGGCTAAAGCCGTGACGGAACGCATCAGCCACATACCAGATACGCTCAGGGCCTGGCACTTTAAGTTCTTGAAGAATCTTCTCGCGCGCACCTTCAGTACCCACTTCGATTTTTTCATCAAAACCAGTTGCACCCACTTCCAGACCACGAAGCGCTTTGTTCACAGATTCCTGGAAATTACGGCCAATCGCCATCACTTCACCCACAGATTTCATCTGAGTGGTTAATGTTGCGTCCGCTTGCGGGAATTTTTCAAAGTTAAAACGTGGAACCTTGGTAACCACATAGTCAATGGCTGGTTCAAATGATGCAGGGGTGGTACCGCCGGTGATGTCATTTTTCAACTCATCAAGGGTGTAACCCACTGCCAGTTTCGCCGCGATTTTTGCAATCGGGAAACCAGTTGCTTTCGATGCTAGTGCAGATGAACGAGATACACGTGGGTTCATCTCGATGATCACCATACGGCCATCTTTCGGGTTGATACCGAACTGAACGTTAGAACCACCGGTTTCAACACCGATTTCACGCAGAACCGCTAAAGATGCGTTACGCATCAATTGGTATTCTTTGTCAGTCAATGTTTGCGCAGGGGCAACCGTGATGGAGTCACCGGTGTGTACGCCCATTGGGTCGAAGTTTTCGATCGAGCAGACAATGATACAGTTGTCGTTTTTGTCACGAACAACTTCCATTTCATACTCTTTCCAACCAATCAAAGATTCATCAATCAATAATTGTTTGGTTGGCGAAAGGTCGAAACCACGTTCACAGATTTCCATGAATTCTTCACGGTTGTACGCGATACCGCCACCTGAACCACCCATGGTGAAAGATGGACGGATAATGACTGGGAAGCCGAAGCGTGCTTGAATCTCAAGCGCTTCTTCCATCGATTCAGCAATCGCCGCTTTTGGACATTCCAGACCAATTTTACGCATCGCTTGGTCGAACAGTTTACGGTCTTCGGCTTTTTCGATCGCTTCTTTGGTCGCGCCAATCAATTCCACATTGTATTTTTCTAAAATACCGTTAGCATCCAGTGCAAGTGCACAGTTCAATGCTGTTTGGCCACCCATGGTTGGCAGAACTGCATCTGGACGCTCTTTTTCAATGATCGCTGCAACAGTCTGCCAAGTAATCGGTTCGATATACGTTGCATCCGCCATTGCAGGGTCTGTCATAATGGTCGCTGGGTTAGAGTTCACCAAAATAACACGGTAGCCTTCTTCACGAAGAGCTTTACAGGCTTGAGCACCCGAGTAGTCAAACTCACAGGCCTGACCAATCACAATTGGACCAGCACCAATAATTAAGATGCTTTTAATATCCGTACGTTTAGGCATTATTTGCTCCTTAATTACTGTTTAGCGGCTTCAATCAGTTCGATAAAGTGATCGAACAATGGAGCACAATCATGTGGACCTGGTGATGCTTCAGGGTGACCCTGGAAGCTGAATGCAGGTTTGTCAGTGCGATGCATACCTTGCAGCGTACCGTCGAATAATGATTTGTGGGTCGCTTTCAAGTTGGCCGGAAGAGAGTCAAAATCAACAGCGAAACCGTGGTTTTGTGAAGTAATCATCACAGTACCATCTTGCATGTTTTGCACCGGATGGTTGGCACCATGGTGACCATGTGGCATTTTCACTGTTTTTGCACCAGACGCGAGTGCAAGAATTTGGTGACCTAAGCAGATCCCAAACACTGGAATATGAGTTGTTTCAACGATGGTTTTTACAGCTTCAATTGCATAGTCACAAGCCGCTGGATCGCCAGGGCCATTTGACAAGAACACGCCATCTGGGTTCATTGCGAGGACTTTGTCTGCAGGAGTTTCTGCCGGAACAACGGTCAGTTTGCAACCGCGATCCGCAAGCATACGTAAGATGTTGGTTTTGACACCGTAATCGTATGCAACAACATGGAATTTTAATTTAGGTTGAGTGAAGCCTTTGCCCAGCTGCCAAGAACCTTCAGTCCATTCAAAACCTTCAGGGTCACAGCAAACTTTTGCCAGGTCGAGCCCATTCAGGCCACCAAAACTACGAGCTTTTGCTAAAGCTTCTTCTTCTGTAATGTTTTCACCCGCAAGGATGCAACCATTTTGGGCACCTTTGGCACGCAAGATACGTGTCAATTTACGCGTATCGATGTCTGCAATCGCCACAACATTGTGCTGTTGCAAGTATTCGCCCAAAGATTGTTCTGCACGGAAGTTGCTATGCAATAAAGGAAGGTCACGGATAATCAAGCCGTTGGCCCATACTTTATGAATACGTCCAGACTCTACGTCTTCAGCATTGCAACCGGTGTTACCGATATGAGGATAGGTTAGAGTCACAAGTTGTTGTGCATAACTTGGATCAGTCAAGATTTCTTGGTAGCCAGTCATGGCAGTATTAAAAACGACTTCACCAGTCGTACAACCCGTTGCGCCGATAGACGTACCTTTAAAGATCGTTCCATCTGCGAGGGCTAAAATGGCGGGGATGCTCAAACCAAAGCTCCTGAATTTTTAGCTGTAAAAAAGCGAGTAGACATAAAAAAAGGGTGGCTGTCTTAAAAAACACGCCCTCCTTCCTGGTCTGCTCGCTTGTAACCTAACAGCGTATTGTACGCATGTCAGCCTAAAAAGTCCATGCTATTTATAGTGAATAAGCCAGATAATCACCTTGCAATTTTCCCGCTTTTCTGTTTTTTAGAGAGAACAATAAAATGTAAGCAGATTCGTATTGTCTGACAACTTTCGCGAAAGGCGCTAAGATCAGTCTTTATGATCAGCACATCACCTACAATAAGAGGAAGATCCAATGACGTTACAAGAAAATGAACAGAACAAGGCTGATAAAAGCACAAGTTTAAAAGAAGCAGTGGTGGAGCAGACCGAGAAACTTGGTCAGACAGCGCAGCATGCCAAACAGCAGCTTGAAGAAACGGTCGCGGATGGTAAAGAAAAGATTGCTGAAGAGGTGCGTGAAATTAATTCCTCCGTTCAGGAGCAAATTGGCCAGTTCAAGAATGATCTTTTGCAACGCATTGATGCTTTAAAAGGGCAGTTGTCACTTTCTCCACAGGATTTGGGTGAGTTAAAAGAATTGCTTAAAAAAGAGTTTAGCCTGATTGTGGATGAGTTAAGCCAGTTGGGTAAAGAAATTAAAGAAGATGTTTCACAGATTTCTAGCAAGCACAAAGAAAATTTGACAGCTTCTTTAAAACGCTCAAAAGACCATACGATGGAAGTACTGAGTAAAGTGAAAAAAGCTGAAAAAGAGTGATTAAAAAAGTGAGGTCAAGGGCCTCACTTTTTTTATGTCATTCACAATTTAAAACTGGTGCAGCCAATCCCGCTTGTTGTGAAAATCCGCCTGTGGACTACTATGCTGCATCGCAAAATAATGCAGGCCTTCAGTGGTGTTGAGTACAGCGGATAATCCCAAGTATACATCTTGCCACTTTAATTTATGTTGCAGCATAAATTCGGTCAGATCCAGGCTGACATTTAAACCATAATGCGTGCGTTTTAATTGATTAAGCTCAATATCAAATGCTGGACGCGGCGGCATGTCTTCTGGATAGCGGTATTCCTCGAATTGATAAGCTTGCCAGGCTTGCGAAGGGGAAAGATTGATTTCACGATAAAAATCTTCGTCTTTCACGCCAACGAACACTTCAAAGCAGGTATCTTCCCATAAGAAATCCTGACGAGGATTCGAGGCAAGCAAGTTCGGCCACTGAACCAGCTGATTCGGGTCGCGTAACCAGAAACCGAGATTCAAACTGTAAGGCGTTTGCTGTTCAATCGCACCGACCAAAGAAATCGACGGAATCCGATCAAAAGCACTGAGTTCGTAACTGGCCATATGATGTGGAATTAATTCCCTAAGTGCGCGTGACGGACAAGATTGGATAAATGTGGATTCTGTTTTTGCGCCTTTTTGTAAAGCAGTACAATTTTACCAATTTTTTGTACGGCTTCAGCGCCTGTTGCTTCTAGGATCGCTTCAATCACTGCAGCACGTGCTTCGCGGTCTTCACCTGCAATCTTTACTTTGATGAGTTCGTGATCATTTAATGCACGGTTGGTTTCTTCGATCACGCCATCCGTAAGACCTTGACCGCCAATCATGACCACAGGGTTTAATACATGTCCAATTTGACGTAAACGCTTGCGTTCTTGAATTGATAAAGCCGCCATACCCATAACCTAATTTTAAAAACGGCTTAGTATAGCAAATGCGAATTTTAAACGCTGTAAAAACTGTAGAAATAATCGATGGACATCGTAGAAAATTCCTAGGGATTCACCCTGATTTAGCTATTCATGCCTACTGCAAGATGTACTATTTTCACGTACAATGCAAAGTCAGCAGATTTTAATACTTAGAGAGTTATGGCTACACGCATTACCAACCAAAAGTTGTCTAAAAGTAGTCGTGCGTGGATGAGAGAACATCTAGATGACCCTTTTGTGAAAAAAGCACAAAAAGAGGGTTATCGTGCACGAGCAGCATACAAGCTGCTTGAAATTCAAGAAAAATACAAACTGATCAAACCGGGCATGACGGTGGTCGACTTGGGTGCTGCACCAGGCAGTTGGTCACAAATTGCGGGAAAGCTAGTAGGTGCCAACGGCTTAGTGATCGCATCAGACATTTTACCAATGGATGCCTTGCCTGATGTCACCTTCTTGCAGGGTGATTTCCGTGAACAAGAAGTTTTCGACAAATTGTTAAATATTTTAAATGGTCGTCAGGTAGACGTTGTAATTTCTGATATGGCCCCCAATACATCAGGTAATAGAGCGGTTGATCAGCCCCGCCAGATTTACCTTTGTGAGTTGGCATTGGATTTTGCACAAAAGGTACTTGGACCAAATGGGCAATTTGTAGTGAAAGTTTTCCAGGGTACGGGTTTTGATGAGTTCCGTAAGCAAGTTGTTGATACTTTTGATGTGATTAAGACGGCAAAGCCGGCTGCATCACGGGCACGTTCGAAAGAAGTTTTTTTGATTGGACAAGGCCGTAAAAAAGCGTTGCGATAATCTTTACTTGCCAAGTAATTAAAAATTGTGCATTTTGTACTTTTTTAAATTGTTGCAAGCTGTTTTACCAGCTGTTTGTGAGGGTCAGCCAAATCTGGGCATGATCAAATTGAAATGATATGGGAATAAAGCTTTGAGCGATCTCTTTAAGAATGCCGTATTGTGGCTGATTATACTGGGTGTGCTGATTTTGATTTTCAGCAACATCAGTGACCGCAATAAGCCTGCTGCGATGAACTATTCACAGTTTGTCGCTGCGGTGAATGCAGGTCAGATTAAGCAAGTCACTATTGATGGTGAAAGAATTAGTGGCCAAAAAACCAACGGTTCAGAGTTTGAAAGCATTCGTCCTGCGGTTCAAGACCCTGAATTGATGCCAAATCTGATTAAAAACAACGTTGAAGTTGTGGGTACTGCACCACAGCGTCAAGGTCTGTTGATGCAACTTCTCATCGCGAGCTTCCCTGTACTTTTAATCATTTTGTTATTCATGTTCTTTATGCGCAACATGGGTGGCGGTGCAGGTGGTAAAAACGGCCCAATGAGTTTCGGTAAGTCAAAAGCAAAGATGCTTTCTGAGGACCAGATCAAAGTCACTTTTGCTGATGTCGCGGGTTGTGATGAAGCAAAACAAGAAGTCGTTGAAATCGTTGACTTCCTGAAAGACCCTGCAAAATTCAAGCGCCTTGGTGCAACCATTCCAAAAGGCGTACTTATGGTGGGTCCACCGGGTACCGGTAAAACGCTTTTGGCGAAAGCCATTGCGGGTGAAGCCAAAGTGCCTTTCTTTAGCATTTCAGGTTCTGACTTTGTTGAAATGTTCGTGGGTGTGGGTGCATCACGTGTACGTGACATGTTCGAGCAGGCAAAACGTCATGCGCCATGCATCATCTTTATTGACGAGATTGATGCAGTGGGTCGTCATCGTGGTTCAGGTACTGGGGGTGGTCACGATGAGCGTGAACAGACCTTGAACCAGATGCTGGTTGAAATGGATGGTTTTGAAGGCAATGAAGGGATTATCGTGATTGCTGCGACCAACCGTGCGGATGTACTCGATAAAGCTTTATTGCGTCCGGGTCGTTTTGACCGTCAAGTGATGGTGGGTTTGCCAGACATTAAAGGCCGTGAACAGATTCTGAATGTGCACTTGAAAAAATTGCCATCAGTCACTGGTGTTGATGTCAAAGTTCTGGCACGTGGTACACCTGGCTTTTCGGGTGCACAGTTAGCCAACTTGGTCAATGAAGCCGCCTTATTTGCAGCACGTCGCAATAAAAACACCGTCGATATGCATGACTTTGAGGATGCTAAAGACAAAATCTTCATGGGTCCTGAACGTAAGTCAATGGTACTGCGCGAAGAAGAGCGTCGTGCAACTGCTTACCATGAAGCGGGTCATGCGATTGTGGCTGAAATCTTGCCAGGTACCGATCCTGTGCATAAAGTAACAATTATGCCACGTGGTTGGGCATTGGGTGTCACTTGGCAGTTGCCAGAGCAAGACCAGATTAGCCATTACAAAGACAAGATGCTGAATGAATTGTCGATCCTGTTTGGTGGTCGTATCGCTGAAGAGATTTTCTTAAATCAGCAATCGACAGGTGCATCCAATGACTTTGAGCGTGCAACCAAATTAGCGCGTGCAATGGTGACCAAATACGGTATGTCAGACAAGATGGGTGTAATGGTCTATGAAGATGACTCACAGCAATCTTTCTTGGGTAGTATTGGTAGCCGTACGATTTCTGAAGCGACCCAACAACAAGTGGACGCAGAAGTACGCCGTATTTTAGATGAGCAGTACAAAGTGGCTTGGGGGATTCTGGAAAACCATAAAGATATTGCACATGCAATGGTAAAAGCCTTGATGGAGTGGGAAACCATTGATCGTGACCAGATCCGTGACATCATGGAAGGTCGTGAACCACAGCCACCAAAAGTGTATGTGGCTGAAAATCCAGTGTTAGATGTAACACCGAGCAATGGTCCATCGACACCACCGCCTTTACCAGCAAATTAATTCTTATGCATAGATCAAAAGAGTCTCGTCAGAGGCTCTTTTTTATTGTGTTCATTTTATCCTTTGAAAAGATTTCAGCCTGTTGCATCGGAGAGCTTGTTACAATACCTTGAATTTCGAACAGGAGATGTTTCATGCGGCTGATGCCTTTACCCCAGCAAATCTTGCAATGTGGACGTTTAAGCCTAGATTTGTCCAAGCCGCACGTGATGGGGATTTTAAATGTGACACCGGATTCCTTCAGTGATGGTGGACGGCATAATGAAAAAGAGCAGGCGGTTGCTCATGCCTTGCAAATGATGGCAGATGGTGCGACTGTCATTGATATTGGTGGGGAGTCGACCCGGCCTGGCGCTTCACCTGTGACTGTAGAAGAAGAAATCCGCCGAGTAATTCCTGTTGTTGAAGCATTGTCAGCCTATGATATCGTGTTATCGATCGATACTTCACAACCTGAGGTGATGCGGGCTGCTGTGGAGGCTGGTGCACATATCTGGAATGATGTACGCGCATTGACGCGTCCTAACGCCTTGCAAACCGCTGCTGAACTTGATATTCCGGTGATGATTATGCATATGCGTGGCGAACCCACGACCATGAACAATCTGGATCAATACAATGATGTAGTGACTGATGTCATGCAAGAACTGCAACAACGTGTGGATGATGCCTTGCAAGCTGGTATTCGCCGCGAAAATATCATGATTGATCCGGGTTTTGGTTTTGCCAAAAATGCCCAGCAAAATTTGAAATTGTTGCAGGAATTCTGGCAGCTTAATCAAATGGGTTATCCTATTCTTTCGGCGCTGTCACGCAAGCGATTTATTGGTGAGGCGCTTGGCGGCGCAGATGCCCATCATCGCGCTGTGGGTTCGGTCGCAGCGCATTTGATGAGTATCCAACAGGGCGCGTGTATGGTACGTGCGCATGACGTTAAAGCCATGAGTGATGCGATCAAAGTCTGGCATGCTACAATGCATGCCTAATCAAACATGATTATCAAATTTTATCCGAGTGTTTTGCACTCGGATTTTTATTGTGAGTAAAAATATGCTGGATGACTTACTGATCCCGATGTATGACGATGATTACTATCCGGATGTTTTGGTCGATGAGCTAAAACAGTTACTGCGACCATTTGCCAAGCAGGTCGCAAAGGGTGGATTGTCGAATCAAGCAATTTATCATGCGGCACATGAAACCATCGGTAAGATCAACAAAATGAAGCCTAAATTCGAAGATTGCGATTCATCACTTGATGATACGGCAGCGGATTATATTGCTGAAGCCATGATGATGGTGCTGCAGGAAGCAGGTTATTTTGATATTGAAATGGAAGAGTTGATTGCCAACCGGGAATGGTAAAGGTTTTTAGATGTTAGATTGATGGGTTTGAGCTGACTTTTATCGCTGCGATCAATGTTTGCTTGGTTCAATCGGTTTATTTGGGAGTAGGCATAAAAAAACCAGCTGATGCTGGATTTATATATCACCATTTTAACTTGGTTTAAAATGGTGCCCGAGGCCAGACTCGAACTGGCACGCCTTTGAGGGCGGGGGATTTTAAATCCCCTGTGTCTACCGATTTCACCACTCGGGCATAGCGGCAATCATAAAGAAGCCTACGGAGCTTGGCAATAGATTTTCAGTAAAATCAGAAATCTTAACGCTTAAATGTTTAAAAATTACGTATTCATGCTCAATCGCTAATATCGGTCATAAAAATTAAATCGTGCATGAGGGATCGGTGGATCTATCAGTGGCATGCAGAATATAACGATCAGTTGAAGATAATTGGAAGGAGGCTTTTAAAATTTGAACATAAAGCAGAAAAGGATTTATGTGAGTTGTAATATTTTAGGCATAAAAAAACCAGCTTACGCTGGGATTTTTATTACACCATTTTAATTTGATTTAAAATGGTGCCCGAGGCCAGACTCGAACTGGCACGCCTTTGAGGGCGGGGGATTTTAAATCCCCTGTGTCTACCGATTTCACCACTCGGGCTTTACAAGATTGGAGGCGGAGGTCGGAATCGAACCGGCGTACACGGAGTTGCAGTCCGCTGCATGACCACTCTGCCACCCCGCCATGTCTTGGTGATGCACATATTAGCAAGCTTTGTAAAAAAAACAATACTATAAATGGTGTGGGTGCACATAAAATCAGCATATAGAAGAAAATTGCCTGCAGAATCATGTATTATTTGCGGAATTGATTCATATCTACTTTGGAGATGTGCCGTGGCATTGGTTTTAGATGGTCGCGCATTAGCGAAAACAATTGAAGCTGACTTGTTGCAACGCGTTGAAGCGCTGAAAGCAAAAACAGGTCGTACCCCAATTTTGGCAACGATTCTGGTCGGTGACGATGGTGCATCTGCGACTTACGTCCGTATGAAAGGCAATGCCTGCCGTCGTGTGGGGATGGATTCATTGAAAATTGAATTACCTCAGGAAACCACGACTGAACAGTTGTTGGCAGAAATCGAGAAATTGAATGCCAACCCAGATGTTCATGGAATCCTGCTACAACACCCAGTGCCTGCACAAATTGATGAGCGTGCTTGTTTTGATGCCATTTCATTGGCGAAAGATGTGGATGGCGTGACCTGTCTAGGTTTCGGCCGCATGGCGATGGGCGAAGCAGCGTATGGTTCTGCAACCCCAGCTGGCATCATGACGATTCTGCAAGAAAATAATATCGAAATCGCGGGTAAACATGCGGTTGTGGTAGGCCGTTCTGCGATTTTAGGTAAACCAATGGCAATGATGCTATTGCAAGCAAATGCAACGGTAACTATCTGCCACTCGCGCACGCAAAACTTACCTGAATTGGTGAAACAGGCGGATATCATCGTCGGCGCTGTGGGTAAAGCGGAATTGATTCAGAAGGACTGGATCAAGCCAGGTGCAGTAGTTGTTGATGCTGGTTTCCACCCGCGTGAAGGTGGTGGTGTAGGCGATATTCAGCTACAAGGTATTGAAGAAATTGCCTCTGCTTATACCCCAGTTCCAGGTGGTGTAGGTCCAATGACCATTACTACATTGATCCGTCAAACGGTAGAAGCAGCGGAAAAAGCACTCGGTTAATACGCGGTTATTTGCTGTTAGGGGGCGGTGTAAACATCAAGTTTGCACCGCCTTTTTAATGAAAAAGTCACGATGAGAGAATTGTGTCATGAATGGTGTAAAAACCTTACAAGCGCCTGAAAATTTATTAACTGCCTTACATGCTATTATTCCAGGTACAGCATTACAAGCACAGCAGTTGCCTGGTACGGAGATCGAGCTGTGGTTAATCCCTCCGGTTTTTTCAACAGAACGACTTGATGATGAGGTGATCCGCCGGATCTGGAATGACACTCCATACTGGATTTTTTGTTGGGCTTCTGGCTTGGCGATGGCGCAATGGTTGCTTGCAGAGCCTGAGCATGTCAAAGATAAGGTGGTGCTCGATTTTGGTGCAGGTTCAGGTGTGGTGGCGATTGCAGCAAAAATGGCAGGAGCAAAACGGGTCATTTGCTGTGATATTGATCCAGTTAGCCTCACTGCTTGCCGTGCCAATGCTGCATTAAATCAGGTTGAGTTGGAATATCTAGACGATTTATATCGGGCAGAGCAAGTTGATGTGCTGCTGGCGGCTGATGTGCTCTATGATCAATGCAATCGCTTTTTTCTCGATGAGTTTTTAAAGTTTGCACCTGAGGTGTGGGTTGCGGACAGCCGGGTAAAGAATTTTAGTCATCCTCGATATGCAAAAGTTGATGAGCGCAGTGCGAGCACCTGGCCTGATCTGGATGAGGCTAAAGAATTCCGTAACGTCAGCTTTTACAAGACGCTGTAAACACAGCATCTTGTAAAGATCGTGATTAAGAACAGGTATACCGAACCACGCGTAAGGTGGCTGGTTTGGTTTCCAGTGCTTGGCGAGTGGCATAGTCTTGACTGTTGTTCAGGCTAGGCGTGTTGGATAGTTCAAAAGCAGTACGCGACTGACCAATCTGTACCCCATATGGATGCTGGTTGAGAGCTGGATTGATAATTTCATTCACGCTGAGTACGCTGATTTTGTAATTTTGATGGGTACCTAATACCTTTTGGCAGGCTTTTAATAGTTTTTTCTCATCAAGTGTCTGGTCGCTGCGTACTGCGAGCGTATATGCCAGTGTGGCACTATTTTCTGAACGTGATTCAATTTGATAACCTGTAACGCCATTATAGGCCTGTGGTGTGCTCTGACATGCGCTTAGCCCGAGTAGGAGTAGGCTGAAGAGTCCTAATTTTTTAGTATTGTTCATGGTAATAATTCCAAGCCTGAAGAATATATTTCAGTATGCCATAGCTTACAATTGGAAACGATGCTGCGCAGCGTAATTCTATTCGGAAAAACAGTGCCTAAATTTGCACAAAGTTGTTCAATTGTAGACGTTTAGGCATAAAAAAAACCAGTTACCGAAGTAACTGGTTTTTTGACTATCCAATCTGAATTAAGATGCAGATTTAACAGCTTCAATCAATTGCTGTTGACGAGCTTTCAAAGCTTCTGGCAAACGCTCACCCAGTTTGTTGAACAATTCAGTGTGGCTTTCAAGCTCTTTGATCCATTGGTCTTTGTCTTGAGAAGTCACAGTTTCAAACTGTTCTTTAGAGAAGTCTAAACCAGTCCAGTTTAACTGTTCATAAGTTGGAACACGGCCAATTGGTGTTTCAACTGCGTCAGCACGACCTTCACAACGGTCAATGATCCACTCAAGAACACGCATGTTTTGACCGAAACCAGGCCATACGAAGTTGCCTTCAGCATCACGACGGAACCAGTTCACATTGTAGATGCCAGGAAGTTTGTTGCCTGCAGCTTTCGCTTTCTCAGCAACTTTCTCGCCCATTTCTAACCAGTGTGCAAAGTAATCTGCCATGTTGTAACCGGCAAACGGAAGCATTGCGAATGGGTCACGACGAACAACACCTTGTTGACCAACAGCAGCAGCAGTGGTTTCTGAACCCATGGTTGCAGCTTTATAAACGCCATCTACCCAGTCAAATGCTTCAGAAATTAAAGGCACTGTGTCTGCACGGCGACCACCGAAGATGAACGCAGAGATTGGTACGCCTGCTGGATTTTCCCAGTCAGCATCAATAGAAGGGCATTGAGAAGCTGAAACAGTGAAGCGAGCATTTGGATGTGCAGCTTTTTCACCAGCAACGTGTGGCTGACCTTTCCAGTTGGTAAGGTTGGCTGGAACTTCTTTAGACAAGCCTTCCCACCAGATTTCGCCATTGTCTGTGACCGCAACGTTGGTATAAATAACGTCGTGGCTTAATGTAGACATACAGTTCGGGTTGGTTTTTGTGTTGGTACCTGGTGCAACGCCGAAGAAGCCTGCTTCTGGGTTAATTGCGTACAAGCGACCATCCTCACCTGGTTTGATCCAAGCGATGTCATCACCCACGGTTTCGATTTTCCAGCCTTCATAACCTGCTGGTGGAATCAACATGGCAAAGTTGGTTTTACCACATGCAGACGGGAATGCTGCTGCGATGTAGTGTTTTTCACCTTGTGGATTGGTCACGCCAAGAATCAGCATGTGTTCAGCTAACCAGCCTTGTTCACGACCCATGACAGAGGCGATACGAAGTGCTAAACATTTTTTACCAAGAAGTGCGTTACCGCCGTAACCTGAACCGAAAGACCAGATTTCACGGGTTTCTGGGTAATGCACGATATATTTTTCTTTGTTGCAAGGCCAAGCAACGTCTTTTTGGCCTTCAGCAAGTGGTGCACCAACAGTATGAACACATGGAACGAACTCGCCATCTGTGCCCAATACGTCATAAACTGCTTTGCCCATGCGTGCCATTTTACGCATGCTGACTGCAACGTATGGAGAGTCAGTCAATTCGATACCGATGTGCGCAATGTGGCTGCCCAAAGGACCCATTGAGAAAGGAACCACATACATGGTACGACCTTGCATTGAACCGTCAAACAAACCGTTCAATTTTTCGCGCATAACTGCTGGATCTTCCCAGTTGTTCGTTGCGCCAGCATCTTCTTTATTTGCTGAGCAGATAAAGGTACGGTCTTCAACACGTGCAACGTCAGAAGGGTCAGAGTTTGCGAGGTAAGAACCAGGATGTTTTTCTTGGTTTAATTTTTGCATGGTGCCGTTGGCGATCATCAAGTCGATCAGACGTTGATATTCTTCTTCGCTACCGTCACACCATTCAATTTTAGCTGGTTTGGTTAACTTCGCAATTTCTTCAACCCATGCAATAAGCTTAGGGTGACGAACGAATTCTGGTGCGTTCACTGGGGTCATGGTGAGGCCTACTTAAAATGTGTACAAAGTACAAATCTATTTGAAGGGGTACAACAAACAGATGAAGTCGATAAAAAAGTGGCGGTATTAAAGCACAAAACGCGGAAAAATATAAGACTATCGTTTAGCAGGCGCAGGTAGGGGGGCGGCAAGAAAAATTCAGATAAGCGTTTATGAAACAGTTACTTACAGTTTTTTTAGCCCCAATATGGTGCGATTTGTATATTTTATGGGTATTATTTAATAATTAAATAATATTAAAAATCATAAACATAATAAGGTTTAAACTGGAATAACGATCATTGATTAAATAAATGGTGGTAATTCGAATTTTACATAAAGCCACTTTAAATTCTAGCTTGATTGATCAAAATTAAATCAAATGCTTCATCTTGGTCTATCGTCATGACAGTAGTCCGTCCGCCCTTGTCGATCTTGTATAACCAGCGATCAGGTTTTCATGCTCCTCACCGTGAGCAGCTTTACGCATGTGTACTGGATTTGTTTAAGGCATACGGTTTTGAACTACAGGTTTTTGATCTCAATCAGGTTCTGGATTTTGATGGATTGATGCAGTCATTGATTGACTACCATCACCAAGCTGAGAAACCCGGTATGATCGTGGTCGCTGGCGGAGATGGAACACTAAACACCGTCATCGGGAAATTATTACAGAGTGACATTCCGATCGGAATTTTGCCTTTGGGAACGTTTAACTATGTTGCGCGTGCCTTACATATTCCCCTAGACCTGTTGGAGGCTGCCCGTGTGATTTTGACTGGACAAGACCGCACCATTCATGTTGCAACTTTAAATGGGCGTGCCTATCTGAATAATGCCAGTTTGGGGTTATATCCCTTATTTATCCAGCGCAGGGAACAGTTCAACCGTTATCTAGGCCGTTTTTCCTGGCATGCCTACAGCTCTGCTTTAGATGTGCTGTTACGCGCACGGGAGCAATTACAGTTGTCATTGGAAGTGAATGGTGAGCATTATCCGATTGATACACCACTCATCTTTTTTGGCAATAATCAATTACAACTCCAGCAGATGAATCTACAGGTGGCAGAATGTGCAGCCAAGGGGAGAATTGCCGGTGTGGCGGTTGCCAGTGGCGATAAATGGACCTTGTTGAAAATGGTCTGGTTATTACTGCGTGGCACCTTGGAACAGGCCTCCGAGATTCAGAGTTTTTGTGCTACTGAAGTCACCGTGCGTTGCAAACGATCTAAACTGATGGTGGCGATTGATGGTGAGTTGGCAGAAATGGAGACACCTTTAAGGTTTGGTGTGCATCCGCATGCTGTAAAAATTCGGGTGCTTTAACATGCTCCTGCATTTGTCTGATTTACATTTTGGCACCGAAAAACCAGAGTGTGTGCATGCTATTCAGCAGTTTTGTTGGGAGCAGCAACCGGAAATCGTGGTGGTGAGCGGTGACTTGACTCAACGTGCCCGCTTGCGCCAGTTCTTTGCCTGCCGTCAGTTTTTGGATTCATTAAAAACACCCTATCTGGTGGTGCCCGGCAATCATGATATTCCGCTGTATCATGTCTGGGATCGTTTTCTGACACCATTTATGAGCTATCAGGCTTTTTTTTCTGCGCCGGAAAGAGAGCTGGAAAGCGAACATTTTTATGTGATTGGGGTGAATAGCGTACGCCGCCGCTACCATACGCGCGGTCATATTTCGCTGACTCAAATTCAGCAGATTCAGCAAAAACTTAGTCAGGCACCAGCAAATAAACTCAAAATTATTGTGACTCATCAACCTTTTTATACACCACCCGGCGATCCGCATGGTGTTAAGGATTGTCCTGTGATGGGAAAAATGGCTTTAGAGCTCTGGAGCCAACAGCAGCTATTTGCGCTACTGCATGGTCATTTACATCAGGCTGTTGTGTATGACTTGAATCAAATTTATCAGCTTCAGGCGACCCATCCCGTCTTGGATATTCAGGCGGGTACTGCGACGTCTTGGCGCTTACACAATAATATTCCGAATGGTTTTAATGTGATTCATCCTAATCACCAGATCGAGCACTACATCTATCAAGAACAGCAACAGCGTTTTGTCTGGGAACGAAATTGGAATCTAGGTTAATAATTTCCCGAGTTGCTGAAAAAAAACACAAAAAAACCAATTTTTTTTTCATTTTGCCCTTGAAGGGTTTTTTTCCATCCCCACAAAAGTGTCATCTAAACATTTTGATGACGGCTACAGTAAAAATGACAGCTGTCATCATTCATCACAAAAAGACTGAGTCTGATGGAGTTATTTATGAGCAACATTCGTCCATTACATGATCGTGTAGTAATTCGTCGTGTTGAAGAAGAAACAAAAACAGCTGGCGGCATTTTATTGCCAGGTTCTGCAGCTGAAAAACCTTCTCAAGGTGAAGTGATTGCAGTGGGTAATGGTCAAATCACGGATAACGGTGTGCGCGCGCTTGACGTTAAAGTGGGTGACAAAGTTTTGTTCGGTACTTATGCCGGCACGACTGTGAAAGTGAATGGTGAAGAACTTCTTATTATGAAAGAGTCTGACATCTTAGCGGTATTGGAAGGCTAAGAGTTCACTCAACTCAATCAAAATCAGATCAAGTAATTAAAAATATTCGGAGTTTATGATGTCAGCTAAAGACGTAAAATTTGGTGATTCAGCTCGTAGCAAAATGATTGCAGGTGTCAATATCCTGGCAGATGCGGTTAAAGTGACTTTAGGTCCTAAAGGCCGTAACGTAGTGATCGACCGTTCTTTTGGTGCACCACACATCACTAAAGATGGTGTATCTGTTGCAAAAGAAATTACGCTAAAAGACAAATTTGAAAACATGGGTGCGCAATTGGTGCGTGAAGTGTCTTCAAAAACCAATGACATCGCAGGTGACGGTACAACAACTGCAACTGTTTTGGCACAAGCGATCCTTAATGAAGGTATCAAGTCTGTAACTGCAGGCATGAACCCAATGGATTTAAAACGTGGTATCGACCTTGCAGTGAAAACTGTAGTGGAAAATATCCGTGCTACAGCTAAACCAGCATCTGATTCTAAAGCGATTGAACAAGTGGGTTCGATCTCTGCAAACTCTGACACCACAGTGGGTTCGTTGATTGCACAAGCCATGGAAAAAGTGGGTAAAGAAGGTGTTATCACTGTAGAAGAAGGTTCAGGCTTCGAAGACGCGCTTGACGTAGTAGAAGGTATGCAGTTTGACCGCGGTTATATCTCTCCATACTTCGCGAACAAACAAGACACTTTGACTGCTGAACTGGAAAATCCGTTCATCTTGCTTGTTGATAAAAAAATCAGCAACATCCGTGAATTGATCACAGTGCTTGAAGCTGTTGCAAAAACTGGCAAGCCATTGTTGATTATCGCTGAAGATGTTGAAGGTGAAGCGTTGGCAACCCTAGTGGTAAACAACATGCGCGGCATCATCAAAGTCTGTGCAGTGAAAGCGCCTGGCTTCGGTGACCGTCGTAAAGCGATGCTACAAGATATCGCAATCTTGACTGGTGGTACTGTGATTTCTGAAGAAATCGGTATGTCACTTGAGCAAACTACACTTGAACACTTGGGTACAGCGCACAAAATCACTGTTTCTAAAGAAAACACTGTGATTGTTGATGGTGCAGGTGATGCCACTCAAATCGCTGAACGTGTTCAACAAATCCGTGCACAAATCGAAGAATCAACTTCTGAATACGATAAAGAGAAGCTACAAGAGCGTGTTGCTAAATTGGCAGGCGGTGTTGCAGTCATCAAAATCGGTGCCGCGACTGAAGTTGAAATGAAAGAGAAGAAAGACCGTGTTGACGATGCATTGCATGCAACTCGTGCTGCGGTTGAAGAAGGTGTTGTTGCCGGTGGTGGTGTTGCGTTGGTACGTGCTGCAAAAGCATTAGACGGTGTAACAGGCGCGAATGATGACCAAAACGTGGGTATCAACATTCTTCGCCGTGCGATCGAAGCGCCACTTCGTCAAATCGTAGCAAATGCGGGTGATGAGCCTTCAGTTGTAATCAATGCCGTGAAAAATGGCGAAGGTAACTTCGGTTATAACGCTGCGACTGGCGAATACGGCGACATGCTAGAAATGGGTATCCTTGACCCAGCTAAAGTTACACGTTCTGCACTTGAGCATGCTGCTTCTGTTGCGGGCTTGATGTTGACCACTGAGTGCATGATCACTGATATCCCAGAAGATAAACCAGCTGCTCCTGATATGGGCGGTATGGGTGGCATGGGCGGTATGATGTAATTCATACGGTTCCGACCATAAAAAAATCCCCGCACTTGCGGGGATTTTTTATGACTATATTTTGAATTAAAAATTATTTGAGCAAGATCAGCGTCCAGGTAATAAAAATCATGGTTAAAGCCACAAATTGCGCAGCACTGCCCATATCCTTTGCATTTTTGGATAACTCATGACGGTCAAGCGAGATGCGGTCAACGACGGCTTCAATGGCAGAATTAAACAGCTCAACAATCATGGCTAGCAGACAGACCAGAATTAAGAGTGCCTGTTCTCCTGCTGAAACCTCGACAAAAAAACTGAGGGGAATCAGAATAGCATTCAATAAAATAATCTGGCGAAAAGCGGCCTCATGTTTGAACGCACTTTTAAAGCCCGAAATTGAGTAGCCTGCCGCATTCACAATACGTTTCAGACCATTTTTGCCTTTATAAGGAGAATAAGAACTCATTGGATAAGACGCTTGAAAGTTGAAATTAGATTATAAACTCAACCTTAACTTTACATTAAAAAACATCAATCATTGAATGAAAGAGACAAGAAGGTAAAACATGCAAAAACGTTCCATATTTCTGGCCTTGGTGTGCGGTGCCACAATAAGCGCTCATGCGGCAACACAACAGGTCCCGGGTTATTATCATCAGGCCTTTGGAGACTATCAGATTACTGCATTGCTGGATGGGACCAACTATTTACAGGCGGGTTTGTTTAAAGACATTAGCAGCCAGCAGATCCAACAGATCCTGCAAAAGTATTATATCGATCAGGCTAAAGGGATTCAGACTTCTGTGAACGCCTTTCTGATCAAGACACCGAATGGATTGACCTTGGTCGATAGCGGTGCAGCAAGTTGTTTTGGTTCGCATTTGGGGTCGATTGCTAAAAATCTGCAGGCGTCAGGTTATAGGCTGGATCAGGTGAAGAACGTGCTTTTAACCCACTTGCATCCGGATCATGTCTGCGGCATCAGCCAGCAGGGGCAAAAAGTCTTCCCGAAAGCCACGATCTATGTGCATCAGCGGGAAGCTGATTTCTGGTTAAATCCGAAAACAGTTAAACAGCTACCCTTGGAAAAACAGCAGGGCTTTCTGGCAATCCAGCAGATGATCAAGGCGGCAGTCACCCCTTACCAAAACAGCAAACAATTCCGTACCTTTCAAGATGGTAGCCAGATTGATGGGTTAACGGCACAAGACAGCCGTGGTCATACGCCTGGGCATCACAGTTTTAGTTTACAGTCCGCAGGGCAGGAAATGGTATTCATTGGCGATATCGTACATTCGCATAGCGTACAGTTTGATGCACCGAAAACCGCGATTGAATATGACCTTGATCCGCAAGCTGCTGTAGCGACCCGTCTGAAAATGTTTGCCGAAATTGCCGGGCAGGGTAAATGGGTGGCAGCACCGCATTTACCCTTTCCAGGATTGGGGCATATTTACCAGGTCAATCAGCAACAGTATCAGTGGATTCCTGTGCATTTTAATGACGTACTGAATGCTGAAAAATAAGGTGATGGCTCAAGGATGAGCCGAACTGCGAACAGGTCGAGCTGCGTGATTATGAAGTAGTTTGCATGTGATCTGTTCTTGCTTTTCCTCTTTTCTCCTTATTCACAAGTTTTGTTCACGTTTCGTTGCAATAGACTTGTATTACTGACGATTGTCACTGAAGATCTGTATCCTCTATTCAGTTGATTTTCGTATCAGTTCCGAGATTGTTCTGGTCTGTTTCTAGCTATGTTGAGTGTTCATGCTGTCTAAATTCTTTATTCAACGTCCGATTTTTGCTGCGGTATTAGCGATCCTTTTGATGGCATTTGGCCTGTTTGCCATGCTGAATTTGCCGGTAGAACGTTATCCCGATATTGCCCCGCCACGCATTACCATTGCGACCACGTACAGTGGTGCATCTGCAGAAACGGTGGAAGAAAGTGTGACCCAAGTCCTAGAGCAACAAATCAAGGGGATTGATCATCTCCTGTATTTTAGTTCTAGCAGTGATTCTTCCGGACGCAGTCGGATCAGTCTGAGTTTCGCCAATGGCACCGATCCGGATACCGCGCAGGTTCAGGTGCAAAACAGTATCAATTCGGTACTCAACCGTTTACCCGATGACGTGCAGCGTCAGGGTGTAAATGTTTCCAAGTCGCTCGGTGACACGCATATGGTGATTGGCCTGTATGATCAAAGCGGGCGGAGCAGCAATATTGAGCTTTCGGATTACCTGATTAATCATATCGAACAGGAAATTTCCCGGATTGAGGGCGTTGGGGAAGTCGATGTGTTTGGTTCGCAATATGCCATGCGCATCTGGTTGAATCCCTACAAGCTGAGACAGTATCAACTGATGCCGAGCGACATCCGCGCCGCAGTGGAAGCGCAAAATACGCAGGTCGCTGCGGGTGCTATCGGGGAGCTGCCAGTACTTGATGGCCAGTATCTGAATGCGAAAGTAAAAGCGGGATCACGTCTGAGCAGTGTTGAGCAATTTGAACAGATTATTGTCAAAGCCAATCCGAATGGCAGCTTTGTTTTGTTGAAAGATGTGGCACGGGTTGAACTGGGGGCGGAAAACTATCAGTCCTACAACACCATTAATGGTTATCCTTCTGCAGGGATGGCGGTTTCATTGGCTTCTGGAGCGAATGCCTTGCAAACGTCTGCCTTGATTCAGCAAGAAATTGATCAGCTGCGCCAGCAGTTACCGCAAGGTTATCAAATTGTTTATCCACGCGATAATACGCCGTTCGTGCAGGAATCGATGAAAGAAGTGATCAAGACCTTACTGGAGGCGGTGCTTCTGGTGGTTTTGGTCATGTATCTGTTCTTGCAGAACTGGCGTGCAACACTGATTCCCACCATTACTGTGCCGATCGTGATTTTAGGAACCTTTGCCGTTTTGTGGCTGTTAGGGCTCAGTATCAATACCTTGACACTGTTTGCTCTGGTGCTGGCAATCGGTTTGCTGGTCGATGACACCATTGTGGTGGTGGAAAACGTTGAGCGTCTGATGCATGAACAGCAGCTCTCAGCACGGCAGGCCGCCATCGCATCGATGCAGGAAATTTCAGGAGCCCTGATTGGGATTACGCTGGTGTTAACGGCTGTTTTTATTCCGATGGCATTTTTTGCTGGTTCAACCAGTGTGATTTACCGCCAGTTTTCGATTACTTTGGTCGCTGCCATGGCCTTGTCACTTGCTGTGGCCCTGATTCTCACTCCCGCCTTATGTGCCCTGATGTTACAACCTGCTGCACCCTCAGGTTGGGCACGAGGGTTTAACCAGCATTTACAAGCCCTCAAACAGTTTTACCTCAATACCTTACAATTTGGACTCGCGCATAAAAGCATCTGTATGGTGTTATTTGCCGCATTATTAGGGATTTTTGCACTGTTTTATCGGGCCTTGCCAACCAGTTTTATTCCCAATGAAGATCAGGGCATGCTCAATGTGCAGTTTAGCCTGCCGGATGGTGCGCCGATGGCGAAGAGCCGTGAGGTGGGGGAGCAGATTCGCCGTTATTTTTTAGAGCAGGAAAAACACAATATCGATTTGGTCCAGATCCGCTATGGACGTAATTTTTCCGGCAATGGGCAAAATCTGGGTCAGGGCTTCATTGCCTTAAAACATTGGGACGCGCGTTCCGGACAGGCCAATTCTGCTCAGGCCATTCGTAAGCGGGCGATGCAGCACTTTGCTCAACATCCGGATGCCAAAATCATGATCAGTTTGCCTCCTGCGGTACGTGGTTTGGGACAAACCGATGGTCTGGAGTTTTGGCTTCGTGACCTAAATGGACAGGGGCGGGATTATCTGCAACAGCAGTTTAAACAATTACAAAATAACAGTAAAAACAGTCCAAGTTTTGAAAATCTGGGACAGAAAACCATTCCGGACAAAGCTGAACTGAAAATCGAGATTGATCAGAAACAGGCACAGGTCGCTGGCCTGAGCACTTCCGCGATTAATTCCACTTTGGCGGCAGCGTGGGGTGGTTCCTACATTAATGATTTTATCGATCGCGGTCGGATCAAGCGGGTTATTATGCAAGGGGATGCTGAATTTCGTGCCCAACCGGAAAATTTACAGGATTGGTCCATCCGCAGCAATCAAAACCAGATGGTGAGTTTTGCCAGCTTTGCTCGCATCGGCTGGAGCAGTGGACCGGAAACCGTGAACCGCTTTATGGGGTATCGAGCCCTACAAATGGAAGCGGATACTGCATCCGGTTTTAGCTCCGGTCAGGCCATGCAGGATTTGCAGCAATTGGTGCAACAGCAACCTGGTATCGATCTGGCCTGGAGTGGCTTATCTTTTGAAGAGCGTCAGTCTAGTCATCAGGCGATTTGGTTGTACCTAGTGTCGGTTGGTTTTATTTTTCTGTGTTTGGCGGCTTTATATGAGAGCTGGTCGATTCCTGCAGTTGTCATTGCAGCAATTCCGCTGGGAATTGGCGGAAGTATCCTGTTTAGCTATCTGGCAGGCTTTCCAAACGATATCTATTTTCAGATTGCCTTGCTGACTACGATGGGGTTGTCCTGTAAAAATGCCATTTTAATGGTCGAGTTTGCTGCACAAACACAGGCTCAAGGCAAAAGTGCACTGGCTGCTGCCTTAACCGCAGCAGGTTTACGTTTACGGCCTATTTTGATGACCTCACTGGCCTTTGGTGCTGGGGTAATTCCGCTGGTTTTTTCCAGTGGTGCGGGGGCTGTCAGCCGTCAGGAAATCGGCGTGAGTGTACTGGGTGGGGTGATCTCAGGTACTGTGCTGGTCTTGTTTTTTATTCCACTGCTGTATGTGTTGATCCGTAGTCTGTTTAAGACTAAATCGGCTGCAGGGCAGACAGATGATCGTGGACAGCATGCCTAAAAAACCGCTGTCTAAGATCGAGGTGATTGCGCTCGAGCGGGATTTGGCCAAGTGGGCGGGGCTCATGGACAGTCTGGTCCGAATTCCCTTTACTCGGCAAGGGATTGGTTTGGATGCCTTGCTCGGTATGATTCCTGTACTAGGTGATATTGCTGGGTTGATACTGACCTTATATGTCTGGCATAAGGCGAAGCGCTTGGGGCTGCCTATCTCACAACGCAATCGGATTTTACAGTGGGCATTTGCGGATGCTGTTTTGGGCTTGGTGCCTATATTAGGCACATTATTGGACATTTTAATTCAGCCCAGCCGACAGGCGATGCAGCTGGTTCATCAGCATATTCAACAGCAATACCAGCTGGAGAATGATCTGCATGTCCAGCATCCCTATTTGCATGAGCGTTTGGCACAAAAACAGCAACAATCAGCCTTTTGGCGGCATCCATTGATCAGTTGGCTTTGGCTGCACAGTCTGGATCTGCTGGTTTTGGCTTTTATACTGTTGGTGATCTGTACAGGATTTTGGCTTATCATTAATGGATAGGGATTGAAAAGTCATTCATGATCATCCGCGGACTAAATGACAGATAACAAAAGGGCTGCAGATGCAGCCCTTTTGCTTTTGATTTGAGCAGAACGATGGATGATTGTTCTGCTGTTCCGGTTAAGGACAATTCAACTGTTGCAAAGCAGCAACACGCTGTTCAATGCTTGGGTGGGTTTGGAACAGGGCAGCAAGACTAAAGCCTTGTTCCTGTCCAGCCGCGATGGCAAAGGCTTTCATTTCTTTCGGCATTTGGTCTGGCATTTCTGTTTCGGCCTGTAAACGTAACAATGCTGAAATCATGGCTTGTTTACCGGCTAAACGGGCACCGGCTTCATCGGCACGATATTCACGATGACGCGAGAACCACATCACGATGGCCGAGGCCAGAATCCCGAAGACAATATCCAAGACGATGGTAATAACGAAATAGGCGATGCCAGGGGCTTCACCATCTTCACGGCCAAACACGTTACGGTCAATAAAATCACCTGCCACACGTGCAAAGAACATGACGAAAGCATTCACTACACCCTGAATCAGTGCCAACGTGACCATATCGCCATTCGCCACATGGCCAATCTCGTGGGCGAGTACTGCACGTAATTCATCTTTGTTCATGCGTTCCAACAGGCCGGTCGAAACCGCGACCAAGGCATCATTTTTATTCCAGCCTGTAGCGAATGCATTGGATTGATAGGAAGGGAAAATACCCACTTCCGGCATATTAATACCCGAGCGTTGTGATAATTCAGCAACGGTTTGCAGCAACCATGCTTCAGCCTGGTTACGTGGTGCATTAGGGTCGATGAGTTCTGTACCCGTGGTTTTTTTTGCCATCCATTTCGACATGAACAGGGACACCATTGATCCCACCATACCAAAGACAAAACAGATCACCAGAAGGTTGACAAGATTTAAGCCACCCGCGCCATGGTAACTACCGACACCGAAGAGTGACAAAATAATGCCAGCTACCACCAGTACCGCGAGGTTGGTCAGCAAGAACAAACCAATCCGCATCATTGGGAAAATCCTCTTATAATAAAAAAATAATCTGATTTATTAATATAAACCGAGAAAGTTAATATGCGGTGAATAACGGAAAAATTCAAGAAAAAAACGGTAAAACGATGCTAAAAGTGCAATCTGAATTGCACTTTTAGTTAAAAGTAAATACTGAATAATTATAAGGAATTGTGTGAAGTATCGTAAGCAGTCACAGGGGCATCGGTAAATGTACCATCGGCTGACCTAATGATGGCGCGGTTGTTGTGGACCTTGCGTGTGTTGTTGCTTTCTGTGGGATTGGTCGCTTTAAGCGCGGCTGGTTTGGTTGCCTGTGCAATATTCTCCGCTTGCGGCTGAGTACTATTGCCGCCCGAAAGACTGCTTAAACCGGCGCGATACAAATTTTGGTAACGACTGGTCACACGACGCACATAATCCTGAGTCTCACGAAAGGGCGGAATCCCGCCGTACTTATCGACGTTGCCTTCACCGGCATTATAGGCGGCCAGTGCCAGTGAGGTGTTGCCATTAAAACGCTTAAGTAACCAGCTTAGGTATTTAGCCCCCCCAAAGATATTTTGCTGAGGATCATAGACATTGGCTACTTTAAAGCGTCGGGCTGTGGCTGGCATCAGTTGCATTAAACCTTGGGCACCTACGGGTGAACGGGCATTGGTATTAAAGCCTGATTCCGTGTGCATCACGGCCTTGATTAAGCCTTCTGACACACCATGATGCTGAGCGGCCTGACGGATCAGATGGTCAAAGGCATTTTTATTTTTACTGTAACTTGGCAATACCGAGGCTTCTGAACTTCCCCAGTTGGAGTAGCTATGAATATTACTGTCGGGAAAATAGGTTTTTTTCTCAACTTTTAGGTGACTGTATTTGCTTTTTTTATTGGTAAACAGTGTCGCACCATTAGCATCACGCATTTGATAGACCATTTGCCCAGCCATAGCTGTTGCCGGGAGCGCTAGACTAGTGAAATACCCCAAAACTGCCAAAGCAGAAAGTTTTAAATATTTATTCATTGTATAAGAAACGTATTCAGTCAAACCGTTTGTAAATGAGTTTAACAAAAAATAGCAAGATAGAAAGATAAAGCGTGGGGTTTTTAACAATGTAAACTTAAAAAATCAAGGCCTACAGTTGGCAGAATAATCAAAAAATTTTTTTAATTTTTTTTGTCTATAGATGGGTTGACTTATTTAAGTCTATGATTTTATTAACTTAAATTAACTGGTTAAAAAATAATCAATTTAAAGGGAACCCTTCATATTTCAATTAATCGCTGTGTCAAGTCTGAAGAAATCCACAATTTTATCCACAGCTTTTGTGGACAACTGTGGAAAAGTATAAAACTTCAACAGTTTGTTGTTTTAAACAGCAAAATACCCAATTTAGCCGGTCAGAAATGACAGACGGATGACCAGATCGCTATAGGCGAAGAAAAGCATATTCTTTAGGTGCGATTGTTGTCTGAATGGGCTAAAATTGCGCGGTATTTTTTTATAGGTGAATCTCGTCTATGTACTCGCCAGTTGAGTCCGAACAAGGATTTAATTTCAAACCAGAACTTCCAACAAGCTCTGCTTATTATCGTTTGTTGAAAAAGCTGCGCCGCCAAGTAGGTCATGCCATTCGTGACTTTAAAATGATCGAAGACGGCGACAAGGTCATGGTCTGCGTTTCTGGGGGTAAGGACAGTTATACCTTGCTGGACATTTTGTTGCAGTTTAAACGTATCGCACCGATCAATTTTGATGTGGTGGCAGTGAATCTGGATCAGAAGCAGCCTGGATTCCCGGAAGATGTGTTGCCGCGTTATATGGAAGAAAATAACATTCCATATTACATCCTGGAAAAAGATACCTATAGCATTACCAAACGTTTGACGCCTGAAGGCAAAACCTACTGTGCTGTATGCTCGCGTTTGCGCCGTGGTTCTTTGTATGGTTTTGCACAGGAAATTGGGGCGACCAAAGTAGCGTTGGGTCACCACCGTGATGATATCTTGGCCACTTTCTTCCTGAACTTGTTCCATGGGGGCAGTCTAAAGGCGATGCCGCCAAAGCTGTTGTCATCTGACAAGAAAAATATTCTGATCCGACCACTGGCCTATGTGGAAGAGAAAGACATCATCAAATATGCTGAACTGCGCCAGTTCCCGATTATTCCGTGTAACTTGTGTGGTTCGCAGGAAAATCTGCAGCGTGCGATTATCAACGATATGTTGCGTGACTGGGATAAAGCCCATCCGAAGCGCTTACACAGTATTTTCGGTGCCTTGCAAAATGTATCGCCATCACAATTGGCTGACCGCGAACTCTTCGATTTTGAAGCTTTGGATAGTCAGCGTGAATTTGATTTTACCGCTTGTGATACTGAGGCGGGTCAAAAACGCATTGATATGGTGAACCTAGGCTTCGCTGCGGATTAAGTCATCATGGATACAGCACCTTTATCCTAATGGTTAAAGGTGTCTGTTCTGTGAGAGATTGTTGGATTATTTTAAAAAATGAATGGGCTGTGCAAAATTCTATCGTCAGCTTTTTCATTTACATGCTATAAGAACAAACTTGCGTAATCGCGCGATTGACGTCGTTCTATAATCGGCAACACAAGAATGAACAAATAACTTGAGGATAAATCATGCCTGCATTTTTAACTGATGATTGGTTTGCAACTGTAGAAAAATTAACAGCGGCAGCAGGGGACTTAAACTTACCGCCTGCGTTGGCCAATCTGGCAATTAACCTCGTGGTGACTGGTCCAGAAGGTGACAAAGAAGCTTCTCTCGCTGGCGGTAGAATCCAGAAGGGTTTGGTCGACAATGCCAAAACGACACTCAGTATGGATGCTGAGACTGTGCGCAAAGTTTTCCTGGAGTTTGATATGGCTGCAGCGATGCAGGCGTTTATGGCAGGTAAAATCAAAGTACAAGGGGATATGTCACAATTGATGGCATTGCAAACCGTGAAACCAAGTCAAGAACAGAAAACATTGTTCAAACAAATTCTGGCAGAAACCAACTAAGTCGGATTGGATTGATTCCATAAAAAAAAGCTTACCGAGAAAGGTAAGCTTTTTTTATGCCTTAAAGCTGCACCAGATCTGGTGTGCTTTTAATATGCTCTACATAAGCACGAATACGCGTGACATACTGTACAGCCTGACGGTAACGGCCATTGGCGGCCTTGTTACGGTCCAAATAGCTATACAGGTTCACCCAGTTGTTGGGATTTTTTCCCTGTGCAGTTAAACGCTTCTGAATTTGTTGTACGGCTCCTGGCCCCATATTATATGCGACTAGTGCATACCAATTACGATCTGGTAAGGGAACCTCGGCATACAAGTCCAGCATACGGTCATAATACTTCGCACCGCCTTGAATGCTCTGAATCGGATCATTACGGTTGCTTACGCCCATAGCTTTGGCTGTGCTGTTGGTCAGCATCATCAGACCGCGTACGCCCGTGGGAGAAACCGAGTTTGGTTTGAGGTAGGATTCCTGATAACCAATCGCAGCCAGTAAGTGCCAATCCAGATCGTATTGTTCAGCGGTCTGCTTGAAACTGGCCTGATAGATCGGCATACGCTGACTGAGATCACGCTGGATCGTTTTCCAGGATTCAGGACGCACCACATTCTGGTTGTAAAAAGAAGCTAACTGGTGAATAGCACCATTTTGTTTCCCTTGACAGATAAATCCGCTCGCAGTTTGTGTTAACGGATCTTCTGCGTGTTTAAACACCCAGTTGAGTTCAGGATTCAGTCCATTTTGTTCCAGACTGCTGAAGTCACCACAAGTTGCCGAGAACGAGCTAAGCTTTTTGTCCTCAATAGTTTCCACACTTGCTGTTGTCATCGCAAAATTGGCTTTGCCTTGCGCAACCCATCGCAAAGCGGTTGCATTATCCGGAACGGTTGTAAAGTCTAGCTTTACATTGAGACTTTGCGCATAGTTACGTGCAAGGTCATAACCGAAGCCGTGCATCAATTTTCCATCTTGGAAAACTGTGCTGGGATCTTCAACCGCCACCACGGTGAGGCGATTGTTGTTGACCACAGAATCATACTGGTAGGCCTTACTGGCGTTGATGCTGTGGAAAGGGATGAAAACTGTACTAAACGCAAGGATTTTAACCGGGAGAGAAGAAATCAGAGAGCTAAGGCTAAGCCTCGATCCCGAAGATGAACTACTGTGCATGTTGTCTCCGCTACAAGTAATTTATGCCCTTAAAAGTTCAGCAAAAGTCAGCCTGAAACTTTTAACAAGTTGATAAATTCAATAAGGGTGGGCAGTCATGACGTCATTCAGAATGACATGAGATAAAAAGGAAATTATGTAGAATAACTACATAGTCTAAAAAATAAGCGATAATAAAAAGAGATCGCATAATACTGGCTGAAAAATGCATTGTCAAATTTTGTACATTTTTTGAGTAGATGGTGTTTCATAACAATATGATTTAAAAAATAAAAAACTTTTATACACTTTAGTTGTGGTGAAATAGAGCATAAAATGCGGCATCTTGTAAATGAAATGTAAGTTTCAATACGGTTTTGATCATGAAATCAAACTTAATCACCCGTTCTGGTCATGATAAATTGGTGGCCGAACTAAAGCATTTATGGCATGAAGAACGTCCTGAAATTACCCGTAAAGTGAACTGGGCTGCGAGTCTCGGAGATCGTAGTGAAAACGCGGATTATCAATATAACAAGCAACTGCTACGCAAGATTGACCGTCGCGTGCGTTACTTGGGAAAACGCCTGGAAGAACTGAAAATTGTTGATTATTCCCCTCAGCAGGCAGGTAAAGTCTATTTTGGTGCCTGGGTAGAGATTGAGAATGAACAGGGTGAACAGAAGCGCTTGAGAATTGTCGGTGTGGATGAAATTTATGACCACCATCCGCAGCATATTTCGATTGATTCTCCGATGGCACGAGCGTTGCTATCCAAACAGGTGGACGATGAAGTGGAAGTGCTGACGCCCTCTGGTAAAAAATTATGGTATATCAATGCCATTCGTTATGAGGTTCCAGAAAACGGCTAGAAAAATAAAATTGTATCTATTTTGATCGGTTGAGCGTTAAGGTTGATAAAAAGATTTGCCAAGCTGAAATTTTATTTATATGATAGCGCTCGTTGGAAGCGTGGCAGAGTGGTTTAATGCACCGGTCTTGAAAACCGACGAGGGTTCACGCCCTCCGTGAGTTCGAATCTCACCGCTTCCGCCAGAATTCAAAAAACCCAGTCATTTGACTGGGTTTTTTTATAGGTATATAGCTATGACATCGTGCTTTTCTGCAAAATGCGGCGATATGAATTTTTATAGCAAGCTATTTGAAAAACGTCTCTCTTCTTTCCTCGGTTGCATTTCATTTTAAAATCCGATAAGACTTGCTTAAAGAACTTGCAGGAGCACCCTAGAGCATGGCACATGGACATTCGCATGCGCACAGTCATACCCATTATGGTCGTGCTTTTGCGATTGGGATTTTGCTGAATCTTGGCTTTGTACTGATTGAGGCCTTTTATGGCTGGCAAGCAGGTTCTATGGCATTACTGGCGGATGCAGGCCATAACTTGACGGATGTAGGTGGGTTGTTACTGGCATGGGCTGCTTATGGTGCTGCACGTATCCATGCTAATCAGCGACATACGTATGGTTGGCGAAAAGCCTCAATTCTGGCCAGTTTTATCAATGCCGTACTGATTCTATTGGCGATGTTGGTGTTGGCTTGGGAATCCCTGCAACGTATTCAAACGCCAAGTCCCGTAGAAGCCTCGACCATGATGCTGGTGGCAGCGATTGGTGTGGGCGTGAATGCGCTGACGGCTTGGCTGTTTCAAAAAGACAGCGCCCATGATTTGAATATTCGTGGGGCTTTTTTGCATATGGCTGCCGATGCAGCCGTCTCCCTAGGCGTGGTCGTGGCGGGTGCCTTGTATCTTTGGCAAGGCTGGTTGTGGATTGACGCGGTGCTTGGGCTCATTATTTCACTGCTGATTATCTGGGGAACCTGGTCCTTGTTCCATCAGTCTTTGCATTTGCTGTTTGATGGTGTCCCTGAACATATTTCCGTACCGGCGGTACAGGAATGTTTGTTGGCTATTCCGGCGGTGAGTGATTTGCATGACCTGCATATCTGGAGCATGAGCACCCAAGAACACGCGCTGACCGTTCATGTTGTTTATGATGCTCATCTTCAGCCTGCAGATGAGTTGCTGGATCATCTCCATCATTGTTTACATGAGCGCTTTGATCTTCAGCATATTACCGTACAACTGGAATCTGCGGATTATGCACAACATTGCGTGATGAATCACTCCAAGTGCCATATGGTCTGAAAGCAAGCGGGTGGATAACTTGGCCAGTGACAATTTTCAGACTACTCATCTTTTAAGCTGAGTACATCCCTTATCAAACAAAACACAGCGTACGATGATCTATGCAAGATCCTAGAAGCTGCTAAAAATAAAGCGTTATGCTTGTGATCCTATAGTGTTTCAGGTTGAATAAGATGACGGGCTGATGCAGGGGGGCAACATGTCAACAGTTACAACAGATGTCATTATTATTGGTGGTGGACAAGCAGCCTTAGCAACGGCATATTTCCTCAAACGTAGCGGACTCTCTTTCCTGATCTTGGATGACCAGCCGCAAGCAGGGGGAGCCTGGCTGCATGCATGGGAATCCTTACGTTTGTTTTCTCCAAATAGTTGGAGCTCTTTACCCGGCTGGATGATGCCTGGCACAGAACAGAATTATCCCACGCGTGATGAAGTGGTGAGCTATTTAACCCAATATGAACAGCGTTATCATTTTCCGATTATCCGTCCAGTCCATGTGGATCGTGTGCAGGCCGATGGTTCAAGGCTGAGCGTATATGCCGGTGAACAATGCTGGCAGGCCAAGGCTGTGGTGAGTGCTACCGGGACCTGGAGCCATCCGTATATTCCTTGCTATCCCGGTCAGGAAAAATTCCAAGGGGTACAATTGCATTCGGCCCAGTATCAAAACGCCGAGGCATTTCGAGGTCAGCGTGTCATGATTGTGGGGGGCGGCAATTCGGGTGCACAAATTTTGGCTGAAGTGTCGCAGGTCGCTGAAACTCTATGGATTACGCCCACACCTCCCCAATTCTTGCCGGATGATGTTGATGGGCGGGTTCTATTCTTGAGGGCGACTGAACGTCTGAAAGCACAACAGCAAGGACGTAGCATTCAACAATTACCTGGTGGGTTTGGCGACATTGTGATGATTGATTCTGTTAAAGAAGCACGAGCACGTGGTGTATTACATAGTCGGCCGCCATTTGCTGCATTTAGCTCAGAGGATGTGGTGTGGCAAGATGGAACATCACAAAAAATAGATGCTGTGATCTGGTGTACCGGTTTTAAAGCGGCACTCACCCATTTGGCTTCGCTGGGTGTGGTTGAAGACAATCATACGGTGCAACTCGAAGGCACACGTTCGGTTAAGCAGCCTCATTTATGGCTGGTGGGCTATGGCGAGTGGACAGGAGCAGCCTCAGCGACTTTAATCGGGGTCACTCGTACGGCACGTAGCACCGTCGACGAAATTGTGACGATGCTCAAAACAGATCAGGTTTAGGCATGATGATGGTCAACAGATCTTGATCTGTCTAACTGAGGTAACGTTTAAACAGTACACTGTTTTCTTTAGTAATATGTAGGAACAGGTCATCGGTCAGCTGATGCAGTTTGGCATATACCAGTTTCATGGTTGGGCAAGCGAAATCGGGTGGGCTGAAATGTCCGGTCAATTGAATGATCTGTTTAACCAGTTGCCCTGCAGCTTCATGTTCCATTTCCAATTCCTGTATCAGCTGCTTGAGCTGTGCACAGTCCGCTTCGGTTTTATTGGACTGTTGTAGTAAGGGAAACAAGATTTTTTCTTCTTTGGCAAAATGCTGTTCCAGCTCCAGTTTCAATAAACTGAACTGCCGATGCAGCTGTAACAGTAGTTGCGGATCGTGCTGGAAATGCACCAGCAGAATTTTATTGACCAGTTCATCCAGTTCTTTCCATAGCACCCGTTCCGGCTGGTGATGCACATGCAAGATCAGATCAACCAGCTGGGCATCCGACAATTCAGTGATCAGAACCTCGGGTGCTGCCTGCTTGAGGAAGGTTTGATAGTCCTCCCGGATTTTTTCAATAAAATCCAGCGCTAAACCGGCATCTTGCAGTGCAGTTTTTAGACTGCGTTCACCCTGACAGCAATAGTCAATTTGTAAGGCATTGAGTTGACTGCTGATCGCTGGAAAAAAGGTCACCAGTTCACCTAGTGTGGTCTCAGGGGTAATATCGAGCGTGGTTTGCATATTGTTATCCTGTTTTTAGGAAAACAGAGGCTGAATAGCGTTCTCTGCATCCGGTTTATTGTTATGTTCTGATTAAACTCGGTGGAATGGGGATTCCCCGAGTCATAAGTCTATTCTGTTGTTCAGACGGAAAAATGATTAGCCAATCTGAATATCTGCTGCCGGATGTTTCAGGCGGCTTTCTTTTGGTGTTGCAATTAAATAGACCAGACTTAGCGGTCCTAGACGGCCTGCAAACATTAAAAAGCTGAGCACCATCAGGCTGGCAGAACTGAGTTCACCGGTAATACCACGTGACAACCCCACAGTACAGGCTGCAGAAACCGCTTCAAAACTCAAATCAAGAAAGTCCTGTTGGGGTTCCAGCACCAGCAGAATAAAATTGCCCACCGTGATGAGCGCGAAGGTGACAAAGGTTACGGCCAAGGCTTTCATGCTGAGCTCGCGTGAAATCGCATGATTGAAAATCCGGATTTCGCTCGAGCGTCTTAAAAATGCCAATACACTGAGCACCAAAACCACAAAAGTTCCGACTTTAATGCCACCGCCTGTACTGAGTGAACCGCCTCCAATAAACATCAGCAACATGATAATAAAGCTGGTTGCAGGATAAAGTTGTGCGGTGTCGATGCTGTTAAAGCCGGACGAACGAGGGGAAGTGGCTT
This sequence comes from Acinetobacter minutum, assembly GCF_035916735.1. Classification (NCBI taxonomy): domain Bacteria; kingdom Pseudomonadati; phylum Pseudomonadota; class Gammaproteobacteria; order Moraxellales; family Moraxellaceae; genus Acinetobacter; species Acinetobacter minutum. The sequence continues at coordinate 69,007 of NZ_JAQIHG010000004.1, read as the reverse complement.
GAAACCAGGCAGCCGTCACTTGATCGGCAAACGGTAATGCGCCGAGCGTGGCAGGATTATGGATCTCTAAGAGCCAGATCAGTAGAAAACCGATTAAATTGAGCAATGCAACACTGACCAGAATAATCTTGCTGTTTGTTTGCAATTTCGACCAGCGTTTATTTTGTTTAATGTCAATCAGGATTAAAAAACCAATTGCCCCGATGACCGAAAGCGTGCTGATGGTGAATAGCACCACTGGTTGATGTTTAAACTGCATCAAGCTATCGGAAAAGAGCGAAAAACCGGCATTATTAAAAGCGGAAACGCTAAAAAAGATGGCTTGGTATAAGGCCGGCATAAAGCCGACTTGTGGTGTCCAGACACTGGTCAGGATCATCGCGCCGATGATTTCAAAAAATAGGGTGTACAGCACAACGCTTTGTGCGACCTGTGATACTTTGGCCAAACTGGTTTGACCCAGGGCATCCTGTGCCCGAACTTGCTGTTTCAGTCCAATACGCGGAGAAAGGCTCATCGCGGCAAGCACTGCAAAGGTCATAAAGCCTAAACCGCCAAATTGCACCATCACTAAGATCATGATTTGACCGAATGTGGTGTAGGTCGAACCTGTATCCACTACGGCGAGTCCCGTAATGGTAACAGCCGAGGTCGCGGTGAACACGGCGTCCATCCAGCTAATTGGGTGTGTGGTGGCCAGCGGCATTTTCAGCATTAAGGTGCCAAAAATAATGAAACTCAGAAAGCCTAACGCTAAAATTTTCGGTGGGCTAAGATTAATGGTTTTATTTTTGAACCGGGAAAAATCGAAAATACGCATTATCATCCTTGGTGTTTATTCAAAACGGCGCAGCAGTTTTTTCAGTTCAGTCAGAGGACCTTCTAAAATTAGAATATCATTTTCCTCAAAATGGAAGGTTGGCTGTACCTCATAGAACATGGTGAGATTACGCTGTACCAGCAAGATTTTGATCTGTTCGGTATTTTGAGTGACACCCAAGGCATGAACACCATGCAATTTGCTGTCAATGATGATCTTGACAATATAATGGTCGTGATCCAGCCGCATATAACGGCTGACAATCGGGTAGTTGAGTGCCTGAGCAACACGAACGCCCATGTCTTCTTCAGGATGGATGATTTTGTCCACTTGCAGATGAGACAGAATCATGTGGTGGGCTTTGGTTTTGGCTTTGACCCAGATCTTCTTGACGCCAATATTGGTTAAATGCAGCACACATAAGATGCTGGCCTCAATATCTTCACCAATCGCAACAATCACTGCATCACACTTTTCTAGATTGAGCTCACGCAGTACACGTTCATCCGTGGCATCTGCAATGACTGCATGGGTGAGGTCTTGTGCCAGTTCCTCTACATATTTTTTCTCGCTGTCAATTCCAATCACTTCATGTTTGGAGGCCGCAAGTTCACGTGCAACGGTTGCACCAAAACTCCCTAAGCCAATGACTGCGAACTGTCCCATGGCATTTTTCCTTTCTTCGTAGATTTCCTTTGTTATTAACGTTAAGCATCGGTTTTGTAAAGGCCTGCTGTGTGAATCCTTCAGAATTCTTGAATTTGGTATAAAAAAACCACCTTGCGGTGGTTTTTTTTTTAATAGCTTGCAGATTATTCAAGGAAACGTACAGTAACGCCGGAACGGACTTTACGACCCAAGTCATTGGCATCCCAGTTGGTTAAACGGATGCAACCATGGGAAGCCGTTTTAGAAATAGTGGATGGGCTTGGTGTTCCGTGAATACCAAAAGATTTTTTACTCAAACCAATCCAGATATTGCCCACCGGTGCATTTGGACCAGGGGGTAAAGATAGTGGTTTCAGGTTATTACCCTGGACAAAGTTGCTCGGTGAATAGCTGTACCACGGATTTTTCGCTACACCAGTCACTTTGTAGGTTCCCGTTGGTGATGGTGTATCAGTACTACCAATGGTGGCTGGGAAAGAGCCGACCATCTGGTTTTTGTTGTTGAACAGATAAAGTTGTTTCGCACCCTTATGCGCCACAATCAGATGAATATCTTCGGGCAAGTCATTACGCACATTGGCGACAATGATTTTTTCACCCGCTTTTTTAAAGGTGGCTTTTGGATTGAGTTTCTTCAGAAAATCTTCATCCATGTGGAATTTTTCACCCAGCATTTCAGTCACGCGGGTGTAGTAAAGACCTTTCATCTTGGCTTGCAGTGCATAATCTGAAGGAATCGATGCTGCATAAGGCCCTTTTAAGTCTTCTTCGGTAATGGTGTATTCGACAAAGGCTGGACGGGTCTGTTTGGCAACCAGTGCATCCCAAGTTTCTTTGCTCAGTTCACCTGTAGGCTTGATCCCATTCATTTGCTGGAAGGAAGCAATTGCTTTTAGGGTATTTTTACCACTCATACCATCAATCGCACCTGGTGAAGCATGCTGATTGTTGAGCATGACATGCGCACGAGCATAGACGGGGAACTGGCCTTTGCCAATATTTTCATACCAGTCAGCCTGATTGAGGCTGTCGAGGGTCCAGCTGACTTGTGCTGCGTTGACATTATTTTTTGCGGGTGCAGTACCAATCGCTGCATTTTGATCTTCGGTTTTACTGAGATCCTGCAGCGTCTTGGAAGCCTGATTTAACTCTTGCTGTTCCTGTGGAGAAATCTGGGTTTCTGATGCAGCTGAGGTGCTGTTGTTGTCAACCGCCAAGGGATTAATTGGATCTTCCACAGCCCCCGCAGGAATCACTTGCGGCTTTAAGGGTTGCTCAGCAGTAGATGCGGCAAAGGCGGTGCCTGCAAGGATGCAGCTTAAACTCATAGCGAGTAATGAGCGAACGAACATGTAATTCAACCTTAAGAATTCTTCATATGTATAAACAAAACTAACCAAGTATTGCAGAAATTAAATGCAGATGCAGTAGTTGTTTTGTGTAAAGATCACTTTTATTGACGCACGATTCAGTATTTTTAAACATAGAAGAAATTATTAAATTTACAACCTTTTTGTTATGATGCGGGTAGGTCAAAATGATTTCGAGAAAGTAAATGACAACGCTAAAAAATGATCGTTTTCTGCGTGCTTTATTACGTGAACCGGTAGATACCACCCCGGTATGGATGATGCGCCAAGCCGGACGTTATTTACCGGAATATCGAGAAACACGAGCGAAAGCGGGTGATTTTCTTTCTTTATGTAAAAATACCGAATTTGCCTGTGAAGTCACTTTGCAGCCTTTACGCCGTTATGATTTGGATGCGGCCATTTTATTTTCCGATATTTTAACCGTGCCGGATGCCTTGGGACTGGGTTTGTACTTTGAAGCCGGAGAAGGCCCCAAATTCCATAAAACTGTACGTACTGAACAGGATGTGGCGAATTTACCGGCATTTAATGCCAAAGCTGATCTTGATTATGTAATGAATGCAGTCTCGACCATTCGTTCGGCACTGGGCGGGCAAGTGCCTTTAATTGGTTTTTCCGGCAGTCCTTGGACTTTGGCGACTTATATGGTGGAAGGTGGTTCCAGCAAAGAATTCCGTTTTACCAAACAGATGATGTATGCGCAGCCTGAAGTTTTACATGCCTTGCTTGATCGTTTGGCCGATGCGGTAACGGATTATCTGAATGCGCAAATTGATGCCGGCGCACAAGCCATCCAGATTTTTGACAGCTGGGGCGGGGCGTTGGCACATCGTGAGTATCTTGAATTCTCACTAAATTATATGCAGAAAATTGTGGCGGGTCTGCAACGTGAAAAAGACGGCCGCCGTATTCCGGTGATTCTGTTTACCAAAGGTGGTGGACAGTGGCTGGAACCGATGGTGGCTACGGGGGCTGATGCTTTTGGCTTGGACTGGACCACGCCGCTGAATGTTGCACGTCAAACTGTGAATGGATGCGCGGCATTGCAAGGTAATCTTGACCCAGCAACTTTATATGGTTCACCTGCGACGATTGAAAAAGCCGTGAAAGCCATGCTAGATGATGCTTATGCCAATGGTGAAAAAACCGGTTATGTGGCGAACTTGGGTCATGGCATCACCCAATGGGTCGATCCAGCCAAGCCAAAAGTCTTTATCGATACCGTACACGAATACAGCGCTAAATATTTGGGGTAATCCATTTGTTTAGTTGGTTTAAATCATTTTTTGAATTTTCCTATAAGGCAGCTTCGGCTGCCTTATTTGGAATTCTATTGTTGCTGGCTTTTGCCCTGACTGCCCCGATGGGGAGCCAGGAGTTTTATGGCCTGTTTCGTTATGATTATCTGCTGATCTATGCCTTGGTGATTCAGTGCTGCTTACTGTATTTAAAGCTGGAATCCTGGGCCGAAGCAAAAGTCATAGCCTTATTTCACCTGATGGCAATGGTGATGGAAATCTTTTTGACCCATCCTGAAATTGCCTCTTGGCAGTACCCACAACCCGCGCTGTTTAAAATCCTGACCGTACCACTCTTTGCCGGCTTTATGTATTCGGCCGTCGGTAGTTTCTTTGCCCGCTCTTTACGCTTGTATCAGGTGTCTTTTGAGAAGCTACCCGGTTTTGCCCATATGCTGCTCTTGGCGCTATTGTCTTACTTAAACTTTATGAGCAAGTTTTTTGTTCCTGATATCCGCAATTTGCTGTTTGTTTGGAGTGTGGTGATCTTCTGGAAAACCAAGCTTCATTTCCGCTTGCAGCAACATGCGATCCAGCTGCCGATGCTGCCGGTTTTGTTGCTTCTGGCCTTCATCATTTGGATTGCAGAGAACATTAGTACTTTTTATAAAATCTGGTTGTATCCGAGTCAGGTTGAGGCTTGGCATATGGTGGGTTGGGGTAAGTTGGGTTCATGGTATCTGTTGCTGCTTTTAAGCCTGGTTCTTGTGCTGAAAATTCTCGGCCAGCGGGATTCACAAGGATATTGGAAGCTTAATTAATCTGTGGCGGGGTTCACATTTGGGAAATTTTTTTATGGGAGTTGTGATACAAGTACCCGCCTTGTGATTGTGTAAATGGCATGATCCAGTTAATCTGCCGGGAGTGTAATCAAACTTACACAAACAGAGATAATAAGCATTTGATAAAAACTGGAGAATTTTATGTTGAAAAAAGTTTTGTTAGCGACTGTGCTTGCAGCGGGTTCTTCTGTCGCGATGGCCGACAGTGATGTCGGTTGTGGTGTCGGTTCAGAAGTTTGGGCAGGCCAGCGTGGCATCCTGCCAAAAGTATTGGCAGCAACCACTAACCATATTTTTTCTAACCAGTTACTCGGGATCACCTTCGGTACATTGGGCTGCCGTCAGGGTGGAACTGTGACCGCACAAGTCGTGACCTTTACCAACGAAAATGCCGAGTCGCTGGCACGTGATATGGCGGTTGGTCAAGGTGAGAGTCTGAATGTATTGGCCGAGTTGATGAGTATCAAGGCTGAAGACAAAGAACGTTTCTTTGCGGTTTCTAAACAGAATTTCTCAGAGATTTATTCCACTCAAAATCAGAATACTTTACAGGTATTGGCTTCATTACAAGCGGTTATGGCTAAAGATGACGTGTTGAAAGCCTACGTATAATCGTAATGTGAATACAAACCCTGTCTTGATGACAGGGTTTTGTTCTATTAGCCCTATAAAAATATCCAATACGAGAATTCCTTGCGTCATGAAAGCCATCGTTGCACTGTTGACCTTAATGCTGTCCGGAATGGTTTTTGCGACTGTACCTGATCAAGTACAGATCCAGCATTATCAGCGTCTGGCAGAGCAGCGCCAGTTAGATCAGCAGATCACTTGGCAACGTCTCATGTATACTGATGAAAAAGGACGTAGCCAGATCAGTTATGCCGGCTATTTTCTGGCAGCAGAAGGTCAGCACAATCTAAAACAGGAAATGCAGGCTGATATCGCCGAGTTATTTACAGTGGCTGAGCCTGATCAATCGATTCGCTGTAAATTTCCTGCGCGTAGCCGCTGGTTGATGCAACAACTGCAGATTTCTGAACAGCAACTGCCAGTTGTGCAGTGCCCGCAATTCACAGACTGGATCGGCCAGATCAAACCATATAAAGCCACGCTGATTTATGCCACGGATTTTATGGGCAACCCAAGCTCGATGTTTGGTCATACCTTATTGCGGCTCGATCCGAAAGATCAAAAACAGCTGAACCTGGTGTCTTATGCAGTTAACTATGCTGCGACGGTACGCACACAGGACAACTGGTCCTATGCCTGGAAAGGCTTGACTGGGCAATATCCGGGAGAATATTCCCTGATGCCGTATTACCGTAAGGTTAAGGAATATGGCGATTTCGAAAGTCGGGATTTGTGGGAATATGAGCTGAATTTAAGTCCAGATGAAACGCGTTTTCTAGTCGAACATATCTGGGAAATGCAGCAGGTCAGTTTTCCTTATTACTTTGTCAGTGATAACTGTGCTTACCGTTTATTAGGTCTGATTGATCTGGTCCGTCCCGAAGCCAATCTGCAGCAGCAATTCAAACATGCTTCGATTCCGATGCAAACCTTGAAAGCCATGCAGCAACAAGGACTGGTCAAAGACACGGTGTATCGTCCCGCTTTGGAAACGCAATTGTTGTCTCAAGCCAGACAGCATGGCCATCATCTAGCTCAGGTTGCGCATAAAGTTGCCTTTGCCGAACAATCGGAGATGGCTTCATTGCTGGCTGAATATGCAGTGGATGAGCAGGCGAAAATTCTGGAAATGGCCTACGATGATTTGTATTTGCAGTTTGTGGCACGTCAGGTCGAAACCGCTTTTGCGCAGCCACGTTTACGCCAATTGCTGAGTTTGCGTAGCCAGTTAGCCATTGAACGGCAGCGGCAGGAACCGCAACGTCCCACCAAAGATCCAACCCAAGGGCATGATGCGCGGATGCTGAGCTTGAATATTGGGACAGTACAAGGAGAGGGCTTTGTTGAATTGGGACAGCGTCAGGCCTACCATGATCTGCTCGACCCACAGGCCGGTTATCGTTTTGGGACACAGCTGTTATTTTTACAGGGCAATCTGCAAGTGCGCAAAGATCAGCTCAAGCTGGAACAATTCGATCTGTTATCCGTGAATGCCTATAACCCGGTACAGCCCTTTAAAACACCACTCAGCTGGGGCTTCAATCTGAGCTGGCAGCAGGAAGCGGTACAGGCCGGGCAGTTTAGTGAACATGAGCAACATGGGGTTGCCAGTGTGCAGACTCAGTTGGGCTATAGTTGGGCCGATCATGCGCGGCAGCATCTCTGCTATGCACAATTACAAAGTTATATTCAGGCTGGCAAAAACCTAGAGCGCGGCTGGCGTTTCGGCATGGGGCCAACGCTGGGCTGTATGAACCAGTGGTCACCGCACTGGAATAGTTTAGTGCAAGTGGAACTGCCGTATTGGGAAGATCAGCAGCAGTGGAATCTCAGACTGAACACACAATTGCAATATAGTCTGAATGCAAATCATGCACTGCGCCTGAATGGACAATTTGAACAGCAACAGGGCAAAAATTGGAGCAAATTGGGTTTAGGTTATGCGTGGTTTTTCTAGACTGTATAACTGACTCAGCATTGAAGAAGCATTTCCCTAAGGACTATGCTTCCACTACCACATAATATTTTTTAACGGCTTCAACCACTTCAAAGGTGCCGACAAAGCCAGGAGGAATCACACCTGCGTCACCTGCCGTGATCTCAACAAAGGTCTGAGTTTCACGGTCATGCAGACGTACCACACCTTCGATCACCTGGAAAAATTCCTGTTTATTGTCGGCGAACTGGATATTCCAAGCACCGACTTCACATTGCCAGATGCCACAGTTCATATGGGGATGTTCATACAAACTAAAGGTCAGGCGTTGCGGATTGCCTTTAACCAGACGATCAGGATGTGGATAGTCTACAGAAACGTCACTTTGGGTTAAACCTTGACCTGCTAACCAGATGGATGACATGGCACAACACTCGACTTAATAGCTTTCTGGAACGGCACTTAAAAATTCACGTCGTGCCTGATCATTGGTTTTAAAATCACCGAGGAATGATACCGTACGTGTGGTTGAATTCTGTTTGCCGACACCGCGCATCATCATGCACATGTGTGCGGAGTCAATCACGACCGCTGCACCACGTGCACCGGTAACCTCTACCACGGCTTCTGCGATTTGCTGGGTCAGGTTTTCCTGAATTTGCAAACGACGTGCAAACATTTCGGTAATGCGGGCAAATTTGGACAGACCCAAAACTTGACCTTCTGGTAAATAAGCGATGTGCACACGTCCATAGAAGGGCAGTAAATGGTGTTCACAAAGCGAATAGAATTCGATGTTCTTGACCAGCACCATTTCCCGGTTATCGGAAGGGAATACCGCATTGTTGGTCACTTCTTCAAGAGATTGGTTATACCCGGAAGTCAGATAGGAAAACGCTTTTGCAGCACGCACAGGGGTATCTTTGAGGCCAGGACGATTGAGATCCTCACCAACGGCGGTCAGAATATTTGCGTAGGATTGCTGCATAGACATAAGACGTGTTCACTTACACTGATTGAACAAGGACGGCATTGTACCAGAAAACTCTCAAAAATCGGACTATTGCAGGAAATGCCGATTATTGTTTGTGCTTGGGATTTTTTTCGGCACGCTTGAGCAGAACCAGCACCGCACCTGTTCCACCTTGATTTTCCGGTGCACTGACGAAAGCCAACACATCACGATGCTGACGCAACCAGCCATTCACGTAGGTTTTTAAGATCGCTTCCGGGCCTTTACCATGGACGATTTTAATCACATTTTCGTTGGCGTCTTTCGCCATTTGAATGATCTGGAGCACAGCAGCACGTGCCTGTTCTACGGTACAGCCATGCAGGTCTACTGCTTCAAACCAGCGCAATTTTCCAGCTTTCAAGTCTTCAAACACCCGGTGTTGCAAGGTCGCGATCCGGTAGCTGAGGCTGGCCTGACTGGCAACCGGATTCAGCATGGCTTGCGTATCCGATAGCTCGGTCAGCTCTGCTTCTTGAGGACCTTCGGCAGCTGCGCGTTTTGCCAGAGTTTGTGCATCAAGTTTGCGCTGTACAGGCGGCTTGACCTGGGCAATATTGCTGTTCTGTAGCGGTTTCACCCCTTGCAGGGCTTTTTTAAATAGATCCAGATCATCCGTTTCTTCAGCGCCAGCAGAGGTCTTTTTCGACTCCTGCTGTGCTGCCCGTGTGCTGCTATGTGGATTAGAAATTTGCTTTTTAAATTGCTTCAATAAAGTTTGCTGCTCTTTAGAAAGCACTGAATCTTTTTTACTCATAGCACTCACATTTAAACGTTTTGTGGATGACCAAACAGGGCAGTGAAGGCTTCATCCGGGCGCGGTTGTTTCATGAAACTTTCACCGACCAGGAAGCTGTGGATGCCGTGTTCCTGCATCAGGGCCACATCGGCCGGTGTGGCAATACCGCTTTCCGTGATCAGTTCACGTTCTTTCGGCAATAAGTTTTTTAAGCGGATGGAGTTCTGCAAGTCCACTTCAAAGGTTTTCAGGTTGCGGTTATTCACACCGAGCAGACAACGTTCAGAGAGTTTTAATGCACGTTCGAGCTCTTCTTCATCATGCACTTCCACCAGTACGTCAAGCTGATGCTCGAAAGCGGTTTTCGACATTTCTTCCAGTTGCTGATCAGACAGGCTCGCCACAATCAATAAAATACAGTCGGCATGCAAGGCGCGTGCTTCCACCACATTGTATGGATCAATCAAAAAGTCTTTACGCAAAGCAGGCAGTGAACAATGACTGCGGGCGATCTGGATGTTTTCATCGGCACCCTGGAAAAAGTCGATATCGGTCAATACCGATAAACAGGCAGCACCCGCGCGTTCATATTGTTCAGCAATTTCCGCTGGGTTAAAGTTTTCCCGGATCACGCCTTTCGATGGGGAGGCCTTTTTAATTTCGGCAATCACTCCCGGACGTTTGCTACGTAAGCTTTTGGCAAAGCCGCGAACAGGCGTGGCGGCCTGTGCGAGCTGTTCAAGATCGTGCAAACTGCGTTGTTGACGACGGGCGGCAAGTTCCTCGACTTTACGATCAACAATTTTTCCTAAAATGGTATTGGCAATATCGACCATGATCTTTCCTTAATCCGCTGCCTGTTCGTTGCTATGTTGTTTCATGGTTTTGGTGAACTCTGAAAGTACACTCATTTTTTCCAGTGCTTGCCCCCCATAAATGATGTCCTGTGCCAGTGCGACCCCTTGTTCATAATCTTTGCACAGACCTGAAACATACAGACCGGCGCCGGCATTCAAGGCAATCATATGCGCGGCTTTTTCACCCATGTCGGATTTGTTTTTGCCGAGGGCATCTTTAATCAGTTTCAGACTTTCTGCTGAATTCTCCACCACCAAACCGGCCAAGGTTTCAGACTTGATGCCGACATCTTCCGGGTTCAGGGTCCATTCAAAAATTTCGCCATCTTTTAGTTCAGCCACATGTGTTGGTGCCGCCAGACTGATTTCATCCAGACCGTCACGTGAATGTACGACCATTACCTGTTCTGCACCGAGCTGTTTCAACACTTCAGCCATTGGACGGCACAGTTCATCAGAAAACACGCCGATCACGAAACGCTTCACACCGGCCGGGTTGGTCAATGGGCCAAGCAGATTAAAGAAGCTGCGAATACCGAGTTCACGACGTGGGCCAACCGCATATTTCATAGCTTTGTGATGGTTGGGTGCAAACAGGAAACCGACACCCATTTCACGAATGCAGCGTTCTGTTTGTTGCATGTCGAGATCGAGGTTGATGCCGGCCTGTTCCAGTAAATCAGAAGAACCGGATTTGGTCGAAACACCACGGTTGCCGTGTTTGGCAATGGTTGCACCGGCCGCAGCAATCACGAAAGAAGAGGCGGTCGAGACATTAAACAGGTTTTGGCCATCACCACCGGTACCCACGATATCAATCAGGTAAGGCAGGTCACTGACATCAATCTTGATTGCAAAGTCACGCATGACACGTGCCGCAGCGGTAATTTCGTCGATACTTTCGCCTTTCATGCGTAAGCCCATCATTAGGGCACCGATTTGTGCATCGGTCGCTTCACCGCTCATGATCTGACGCATCACGTCTTCCATTTGAGCCTGGGTGAGGTGAATGTTTTTAGTAATATGGTTTAAAGCTTGCTGAATATTCATATTTTGTATTGCGCTCATGATGCGTAAATATCTAAAAAGTTCTGGAAAATTTGATGGCCATGCTGACTCAAAATGGATTCAGGGTGAAACTGCACGCCTTCAACTGGCAATGTCTTATGTCGAATCCCCATGATTTCTTCCATTGAGCCGTCAGCTTCCTGAGTCCAGCAGGTGACTTCCAGACATTCCGGTAGGGTGGCTTGATCAATGACCAAAGAGTGATAACGTGTTGCTGAAAAAGGATTCGGCAGATTGCTAAAAATCCCCTGATTGCTGTGATACATATCCGAGAGACGGCCATGCATGACAGTTTTGGCGCGCACAATATTGCCACCAAAAGCCTGACCAATACTTTGATGTCCCAGGCACACGCCCAATAGGGGAATTTTCCCGGCAAAGTGCTGAATAGCCGGAATAGAAATCCCGGCTTCAGTTGGTGAGCAAGGGCCTGGACCAATTACCAAATATTTCGGTTGCCATCGTTCAATATCTTCCAATGTGACTTGATCATTGCGAACCACTTTTACTTCTTGATTTAACTCGCCAAAGTACTGGACGATGTTATAAGTAAAGCTATCGTAATTGTCGATCATGAGAAGCATATTGAGCTTAACCTCTTGAATGGTATGGCAGTAAATTGTGATCGTAGATAGTATTACGCACAATATTACTCATATTTTAGAAAGTGACTGATCAGCAAACTCTAAATGAAAGTCGCGAGATCTAAGCGGTTACTTTATCAGATTTATTCTGAGATGGGACAGCAAAGTTCATCCGGGTGTCGAGGCAGCATACTTTTAGCTTCTCGACGGTCGCCTTTATTCGTTGATTAGCCGAATACGTCCGGGGATTGGGGCACTGACCGGCGCATGCTCAACGAGATAATCTTGTAATGCCTGTAGATCGGCACCTGCAACTGTGCGCTGGGTACCTTGTCGTAATACGCTAAAGTTATCACCACCTTCGGCCAGAAAGCTGTTCACAGTCACCCGATAATTTTGTTGATCGACCAGAGAGCGACCATTAATTCGAATATCGCGTGCACGGGGTGAGTTTGTGGCAACGTTGTTATATTGGTAACTCAAGGCGGCGGAAGGTTGCAGGATTTTAGGGAAACTGGCATTGGCACCTGACCACTGCTGTTCCAGTAAGTCACGAATTTGTTGACCACTAAGGGTCATGGTCACGAGGGTGTTGGCAAAAGGCTGTACCGAATAAAGATCAATAAATCGGATCTGTTTTTCGGCATTGATCATTAGGTCGGCACGGATCCCTCCCGGATTCATCAAGGCAAAATCAGAACCTAGAGAGCCCTGTCGAACTGCAGCGGCTTGCTGCGCATCTGCAATCAGCAGTCCCAGTGGACTCTCACCACTAGAAGAAGGTTTGCGAACAATCGGCATGTTGGCCTGAGCAATCACCTGCTTGGCAATCTGATCGACTGCTTGACGATAAGGCTGCAAGATTGCTTCTACTTTCGCCGACTTGCTGAAGGTTTCATAGGCTTCACTCGGTGAGATGAGCATCGTGCCGATATGAAAAGGTTCACTTTGTACCAGGATTTGTCGGGCATCTTTATGCAGGATGTCTTTGCTCTTTACATTTATTTGTAGATTGATGTCGGTAATCATGTCTCCGTATTGGCCTGCTGAAGTCAGCAAAAATGGTTTTGCCGGATTACGGGTTGCATAATCACAGAGATAAGCCTGATGGGTATGGCCAGATATCACCACATCAACTTCTGAATCGAGCTGTTCTAAAACCTGTAGCAGCGGCCCTTGTAATCCTTCACAACTTTTTTGTCCAAAAGCTTGTGGTTGCTGAGCCATTACACCGTCATGAATGACCACCACGATGGCTTCAATCCCTTGTTGTTTCAGCTCAGGAATGAGTGCATTTACAGTCTCGGCTTCATCGCGAAAGACCAGGTCTTGAATTCCTGTTGCGGCAACGCTACTCGGTGCCGTTTTCAAGGTTAGACCAATAAAGGCAACCGGAATACCGTCAAAATGTTTGACTTTATAGGCAGGAAACAGGCGTTGCTCTGGATACTGCTTTGAATAGATATTTGCCGCTAAAAAATCGAATTTCGCACCCGTAAATGCTCTATTAATTTGGCAAGGCTGCATACGGGTATAGGCGATACAGCCCCCGAATTGTATGCGTTGCAATTCTTGTGTGCCGCGGTCTAATTCATGATTGCCAATCACATTGAAATCCAAAGCAATTTCGTTCATGACTTCAATGGTGGCTTCATCCAGAAATAAGGAGGAGATCAGTGGCGAAGCACTCATCAGGTCTCCGGCAGAAATCACCGCATGCGACGGATGCTGGCTGCGCAACTTATCAATTGCATCGGCAAGATAACTGGCTCCACCGACCGGTAGTTTGATGTTGTTTTGAGGACTGTGTGGATCAGGAATCGTAATAGAGCGCTGGCTCGGTTCGAGATGGCCATGAAAATCATTAAAAGCAAAAAGGTGCACATTTTGAACGTCTTGTTTTGGCAAACTCAGGGTCTGACAGCCTGTCAGGCTGAGAATTGCCAAGCCCAAAAGGGTATTTTTGAATAAGTTCCAGCGCATAAATGTTCTGATCATTCTAGATTTATTTTGAGTCATAGCTTATTTGATCCTGATGACGCTTGGGTGAAGTGAAGTTTTTATTTATGTGACGGAGGTGCTGTTATTAACATCCAAGCTAGCCGTCTTATGATTTGAAAATTAAACAAAAGGAAAAAGCGCCATTTTAGGGCAATTCAATTTAAATACTGGACGATTTATTTCTCAAAACATGGGATAAATTTTCTTGAGGATACACTTGGTTTTACCAGTTTTTAATTTTTATATTTAATAAATCTATTTAAATTAATTGGTTGTATTTGTTTTATTGTTTTTGAGTTCTAACTTGGACGGTGAACTCTATGTCGATTTTGCACTATAACAAAGCTAGAGTTAAATTGATGCATTAAGTTTTATTGCACTGTTTTGGTTCAATTGAAAGAGCATTACAAACGAAAGTTTCGATCCTTGAATGAATATGGTGCATTTACATTCGCACACAGTATAATAGCTGCAAATCAACGGCACTAAATCTTATATTCTGATAAAGAATTCAATGTTTTAGTTACGATTTTAAAAGTTGGTATGAGATTTGCTTTATACTTACCAACTGCTAACACGCACTTGCTAAGTGCAATAAAATTTCATTGGAGCAAAATGAGCATGGCGAACAAGGTCCTTCAACTCATACAAGAAAGTGGCGCTAAATGGGTCGATTTTCGCTTTACTGATACTAAGGGTAAAGAACAGCACGTAACTTATCCTGCTGACTCAATCGATGAAGATACGTTTGAAGACGGTAAAATGTTCGACGGTTCTTCAATTGCAGGTTGGAAAGGCATTGAAGCATCTGACATGATTTTGCGTCCAGATGCAGAAACTGGTTTTATCGACCCGTTCTTCGCTGAGCCAACAGTTGTTGTGACTTGTGACGTTATTGAGCCATCTACTGGCCAAGGTTATGAACGTGACCCACGCTCGATTGCTCGCCGTGCAGAAGAATATTTGAAATCTACTGGTATCGGTGATACTGCATTCTTCGGTCCAGAACCAGAATTCTTCGTATTTGACGAAGTAAAATGGGACATCGACATGTCAGGTGCTCGCCATACCTTGATCGCTGAAGAAGCGGCTTGGTCAACTGGCAACGACTATGAATCAGGTAACTCTGGTCACCGTCCACGCGTTAAAGGCGGTTACTTCCCAGTGCCACCAGTAGATTCTTCACAAGATATGCGTGCGGAAATGTGTGCAAAAATTGAAGAAATCATGGGCCCAGGTCGTGTAGAAGTACACCACCACGAAGTTGCATCTTGCCAGTTGGAAATCGGTGTAAGCTTCAATACTATGGTTCGTAAAGCGGACGAAGTACAACAGTTCAAATATGCAGTTTGGAACGTTGCGCATCAATATGCAAAAACAGCAACCTTCATGCCTAAACCAATGGTAGGTGACAACGGTTCTGGTATGCACGTTCACATGTCAATCTCTAAAGATGGCAAAAACTTGTTCGCTGGTGATGAATACGCAGGCCTTTCTGAAATGGCATTGTACTTCATCGGTGGTATCATCAAGCATGCACGTTCTTTGAATGCGATTACCAACCCTTCTACAAACTCGTACAAGCGTTTGGTTCCACACTTCGAAGCACCGATCATGTTGGCTTACTCAGCGCGTAACCGTTCTGCTTCTATCCGTATTCCTTACGTTTCTAGCCCTAAAGGCAAACGTATCGAAGCACGTTTCCCAGATCCAATGATGAACCCGTACCTTGGTTTCGCTGCATTGTTGATGGCGGGTATCGATGGTATCCAGAACAAGATCCATCCTGGCGATGCTGCTGACAAGAACTTGTATGACCTTCCTCCTGAAGAAGAAGCGAAAATCCCAACTGTTGCACACAGCTTGGATATGGCGCTTGAAGCATTACAAGCTGATCACGAATACCTGTTGAAAGGTGGCGTGTTTACTAAAGACATGCTAGATGCTTATATCGAGCTTAAAACTGAAGAAGTTCGCCGTTTGAACACGACGACTCACCCAGTTGAATTTGACATGTACTACAGCCTGTAATTTAAATTTTAAATTACTGCTTAAAAACCCGCGCTAGTCGCGGGTTTTTTTGTATCATTTGTTTTGATATAGAGAGCATGCGGCAGTCATATGGCACAGCGCAAAAAGCACACCAGTTTTTATCCATGGGTGGATGTGAAAGATCACAGTAAAGGTTTTAAAATGAATTTTTCTCCAGTGACTTATATTGAAGTGGGGCGTACCCCGGAAGGATATAAGCAGGCAGAATTTGTCGGTTTGAAACATCCCGAACTGGCGTTGGATTATGCTTATCCGCAAAGTTTTTATCTCAGTGCCGAAGGCTTTATCCTGCAAAAAAACACGAGTGGTCAATTTGAAGTGATTGCCAAAACAGATAACTGTTAATCAAAATCAAAGTTTAAATCATTGCATTACAATTTAATGAAGTAATTAGGTAGGGTTATGCAGCAGATTCCCGCTGAACTCAAAACTTGGCTTTACTCATCGGGTTCACTCACTCAGCAGCTTACCCAGACTGCAGGGGGCCAGTTTCGCGTCGAGCCGCTTCAAGAGTACTTTCAGCGTTTAAGCTTCTTCGATGCTCAATGGATGCAGATGCCTTATCATCATACCTCCTGGGTGCGGGAATCCTATTTGTATGGCTGCGATGAGCAACCCTGGGTGCAAGCGAAAAGTATCTTTCCGATTTTAAGTTTACAGGGGCGTGCACGCCGTTTTAAACATATCGGGCGTATGCCGATTGGCAAATTGCTCTTTCAGCGCACCACACCGGCTTGTGAGCGCCGTGTACTCCTGCTTGAAGAGGGCTGGACCCGTCAAAGCTGCTATACTTGGCATGGATGTAAATTTATTGTTCAGGAAACGTTTCTGCCGAGTTTTGAAACGTTTTTGGCAAACAGATGAGATGAACCGCTATGGCCATTGTGCAACAGATTACTTGGCGTGAACGCTTAGAAGCCTATTATTATTTGTGCCGGTTTGATAAACCGATTGGAACAGAATTGGTGTTCTGGCCAACCATGTGGGCATTGTGGATTGCGAATCAAGGTATCCCTGACATTGGTATTCTGATTCCAATGATTTTAGGCACGATCTTTATGCGCGCTGCAGGCTGTGCGATTAATGATTTTGCGGATCGTAAAGTGGATGGTCATGTGGCACGTACCAAAACTCGTCCATTGGCAACGGGAATCATTAGTGCCAAAGAGGCTATTTATGTCTTTTTGGCATTGGTCGCTGCAAGTGCTAGCATGCTGTTTTTCTTACCGATCGAAACCTTCTACTGGTCGTTTGGTGCGTTGTTTCTCGCTTTCATTTATCCGTTCATGAAGCGTTATACCAATTTGCCCCAGGTGTTTCTAGGCGCGGCATTTTCCTGGTCGATTCCGATGGCGTATACGGCAGTGGGGCAAACGCCGGATCTGACCTGCTGGTTATTGTATTTTGGCAATCTGGCCTGGACCGTAGCGTATGATACGCAATATGCCATTACTGACCGTGAATACGATTTAAAAATCGGGGTGAAATCGACGGCTATTTTGTTTGGTCGTTATGATATTCAGATTATCAGCCTATTACAGTTGAGTAGTGTATTGCTGATTGGTACAGCCTTATACCGTGAAGCTTTGCTGTTTCCTTTTGGTCTACTGGCTTTGCTGGTTGTGGTTGCGGACTTCATCTTTCAGTGGAGTAAAACCAAGGATCGTGATCCTCAGCGCTGTTTCTGGGCTTTCCGTCATAACCGTTGGGTAGGCGCGATCATTTTTGTCGGTATTTTTGCTGGCTTGTTCTGAATATGTAGCGCTGCTCTAAAACCTTCAGTTGCATGGCTGATCTTTACTTACAAGCATTGTCTATTGCCAGGTGAAACCTGGCTTTTTTACAGTTGATACTTTTTCATTTTCAATCTGGTACTGTGTAGTACCGGGTTGACCTTTGTCTCTATAGTCATTTTTGTTAAAGTGAACGTCCTTAAATGATGTTGAATGGGTAAGTCATGTCGGGAAATAGCAAGAAACCGAGTCCTAAGGTATTAATTTTTGCAAGCTTGGGATTATTGATTCCGATTTTCGTGGTCACTATGGGCTTCATTGCGGCAAAGAGCGATGCTGAAAATCAGAAGAAATATAAACAGCAGCACGAAGAGCAGTTAAAACGAATTGCAGAGCGTGAGCGTCTCAAGCAGCAAGCGGCTTCTGAAGCACAGCAGTCCTAATCTGAAAATTAGCCTGAAATGGTTTTGCGCAACTGCGCAAGCGTTGGAATCTGAGTGAAGCGATAAACACGATAGCCGGCTTCGTGCAACATGGCATCGCGTTGAGCATCTTCCTGTTCCTTGCCTATATGGGAAGGATCATCCAGCTCAATAATCGCAATCACGTCCAGATTGGCATTCAGTAAAACAAAATCCGTCACTTTGCGGTTAAACCGTTGGCGGATTTTATAGTCTTCACTGGTAATCAGTGCACTGAACGCAACCTGTGCTAACACATGGTATTGTGGAAAGGCTTCTTTTAAACGTAAAAACATTTTCCTTTCAAATGGAGTGATGACCCGTTTGGGCAAGTACTTCTGTTGGCGAAAAAACCGATGCTTAAAAATCAGGACAATCAGCGCAAGCGTTGCAATGCAACCTAGCACAAAGAAGAGAATAGAGTTTGAATCAGGCACGATACTAAATTTGAGCAAAGAAAAAACCCACTCAGAAGGAGTGGGTTTTTTGGAATCTTGGCTCTCCCACCTGGGCTCGAACCAGGGACCTGCGGATTAACAGTCCGTCGCTCTACCGACTGAGCTATGGGAGAATCTGAAGCGGATTTTAGGCAGGTTTTAAGAGTGGGTCAAGCTGAATCTGTAAAATAATCGTCATCTTGGCTTAACTGTTGAATTATTGAGCGAAATGCTTGCAGCTTAGAGCTGTTTGATTTTATTGATCCAGTAGTGCTGTGGTTGAGCGGTTTTGTGTACATTGCATTGTTGAATCAATTGCATCATGGTTTTTTGGGTAAGAGGTGTCGCAAGCTGTTGTTGTATCTGTTTAAACCAGTTCGTTCGTGCATCAGTAGGAATTTTGTGCATGCAATCATATAAGCGTTCATAGCCCAGATCAGAGGCCATTTTATTTTGTTCTTGTTGTGTACTGCAGCGAAAAATCAAAATGATGATACTGATCAAAACGATCCAGAACAGCATGGACTTGAGCCAAGGCGTATTTTTAAGCATAGTGAGCAGGTTTTATTTTTCTGATGTTGTGTCGTTATCATAAACCAATAAAAAACCCACGTCATGATGCGTGGGTTTTTTGAATCTTGGCTCTCCCACCTGGGCTCGAACCAGGGACCTGCGGATTAACAGTCCGTCGCTCTACCGACTGAGCTATGGGAGAAAAATTGGCTCTCCAACCTGGGCTCGAACCAGGGACCTGCGGATTAACAGTCCGTCGCTCTACCGACTGAGCTATTGGAGAATCTGCTGCGCATTTTAGGTAGCAAAGCAGGGGACGTCAACTAGATTGTTGAAGAAAAAGAATTGTTTGCTGTATTAATGCGCATAATTAAATGTCAGGCATAAAAAAATCACCCGGAGGGGTGATTTTTTATCTGAAAAATAAAACTTATTTTTCAACGCCTGCAGGTTGACCTGCAAGTTTCGCATTTGCGTAATCCCAATTTACAAGGCTTTCTAGGAAAGTCGCGATGTATTTAGGACGCAAGTTACGGAAGTCGATGTAGTAAGCATGTTCCCAAACGTCAATCGTTAGAACAGCGATTTGACCGTGTGCAAGTGGAGTGTCTGCATTTGAAGTTTTGGTAATCGAAAGTTTACCATTTACTTCGTCAGCCACTAACCATGCCCAACCAGAACCGAATTGAGTGGTTGCAGCAGCAGTGAACTCTTCTACGAATTTTTCGTAAGAACCGAAAGCTTCATCAATTTTCGCTGCAAGTGCACCTGTTGGCTTACCGCCACCATTTTTCGCCATACAGTTCCAGTAGAATGTGTGGTTCCAAACTTGTGCTGCATTGTTGAAGATACCTGCTTTAGAAGCATCGCCAGCAGTTGCCTTGATGATTTCTTCTAAAGTTTTACCTTCAAGCTCAGTACCTTTGATCAGGTTGTTGAGATTCACCACATAAGTGTTGTGGTGTTTGTCATGGTGGTATTCAAGGGTTTCTTTGCTGATGTGCGGAGCAAGATCTTCGTAGCCGTATGGTAGCGCTGGTAAAGTAATGGTTGTCATGTTTTTCAATTCCTTGCATTTTGCTGGGTTTTGACATTCGCGCTCTATTGTAATGGATTATTTAAACTTTTGTGCACTGCTTTTAAATAACAATACACAATAAAGCCTGAATTTATACGCATAAACGAATGCCAGTTTCCCGAGGGGTTGAGTTAAATCGGATTATTTAATTCAAAATAACTATACTCAATTCCAAACTGTTGGCAAATGGCTTTTCCGAGTTGTTGCACCCCGTAACGTTCGGTTGCGTGATGACCACAGGCATAATAATGCACATTGAGTTCCTGTGCCTCGTAATAGGTGCGCTCGCTGACCTCGCCAGAAATATAAGCATCACAGCCTTGTTCAGCGGCCTTGCCAATAAAGTCCTGTGCAGCACCTGTACAGAAACCAATTTTTTGAATCGTCTGTTTGCCTGCGGGTAAATGGATTGTTGCGAAGCCTAGTTTTTCACTGAGCAGTACTTTAAACATTTCAGGCTCAACAGCTTCGGTTAAGTAACCAATATTACCAATCGGGTTGCGTTCGGTGGGATCGAGTGCCTCGATATTCTGTAAGCCCAGTATTTCAGCAATCGCAGCATTGTTGCCCAATACCGGATGTGCATCGAGGGGCAAGTGATAGGCGAGTAGGGAAATGTCATGCTGAATGAGTGACTTAATCCGTTTACCACGCATTCCGGTAATCGGGTAGGGTTCACCTTTCCAGAAATAACCATGATGGACCAAAAGCAGGTCAGCTTGTTGCGCAATCGCGGCATCAATGGCTTGTTGCGATGCAGTCACGGCACATAGAATTTTTTGGATTTGGGCTTTACCTTCAATCTGTAAGCCATTCGGTGCGTAGTCTTTAAATTCAGCAACTTTCAGGGTTTGTTCACACCATTGCAGAATATTTTGAAGCTCAGCCATTCACGTCTTTCCCTTTTTTAATCCTGAATCTCAGGCCATAAAATATATTCTAGATCTTAACTAAAGCTAGACAAAAACATTTGCGACATTTTTAGATATTAAACTGGATTTAGATTAGAATAATTTACAGAAAATACTGTTTCTTCAATTAATTAGTTCGAGCTTAGAGGATATGAACGTGCGCCGGACCTTTGCATGGTTACCGTGGGTGTTACTCGTGATTGTCATTATTAGTTTTGTCACTTGGCAAAAGCTGCAACAGCCCAAAGCACCGATTGCGCCAGATGGCGTCAAAATGCCCGCAGAGAAAGTGGAGCCTCTGGTCGATAAAACCCGAACGGGTGGTGTGGCATCGTATAGTGCAGCGGTGAAAGTAGCTGCACCCGCCGTGGTCAATATTTTTACTACACAGAAAGTGAAGCAACAGGATCATCCCCTCATGAATGATCCGGTGTTTCGTGAGTTCTTTGGTGATCAGTTGCCGGAACAAAACCAGAATGAAAATAGTCTTGGGTCTGGGGTAATTGTACGCCCGGACGGTTATATTTTGACGAATAACCACGTGGTTGCCCAAGCAGATCAGATTGTGGTGGCGTTACAGGATGGTCGACGTGCTCAGGCTAAAGTGGTCGGTACCGATCCGGATACTGATTTGGCGGTGATTAAGGTCGAACTGAATAACTTGCCGGTCTTGCCTTTTAAGTTAAGTGGCAATCAGGTGGGTGATGTGGTACTGGCAATTGGCAACCCATTTGGTGTAGGACAGACCGTGACGCAAGGGATTATTTCTGCAACGGATCGTTCTGATCTAGGTATCAATACTTATGAGGATTTTATCCAGACCGATGCGGCAATTAACCCGGGTAACTCTGGCGGTGCCTTGATCGATGTGGCGGGTAATCTGATTGGTGTGAATACAGCGATTTTCTCGCAGTCGGGTGGTTCACTCGGCATTGGCTTTGCCATTCCTGCTAGTGTTTGTCAGCAGGTACTGAACTCGATTCTTAAAGACGGTCGTGTGGTACGTGGCTGGTTGGGAATTAGTCTTGTACCGGCAACGCAGGAAGATGTGTTGGCACCAAAGCAAAAAGGCGTGATTGTTGCGGATGTATTAGCCAATGGTCCTGCTGCTGAAGCGGGTGTACAACAAGGCGACAAGATTGTGCAGGTCAATAACGAAGAAGTGACTTCTGCATCTCAATTGATTAATTATGTGGCATTGCAGAGCCCTGGCAGTCATTTACAGCTGAAAATTCAACGTAAAGACCAGACACTGAGCTTAACGGTAAAAGTTGGGGAGCGTAAGTTGCTGAATCAGAATTCACAATATGTTCCATTGCCGAAACGCTAAGGTGATACGTCAAAAGCCCCGAAAATGGGGCTTTTGCTTTTTTCTGATCATGGATAATGTGGATGTCGGTAGATGATTAGCAGCAAAAGACTAAAGCGAGGCTGAATCGATAAATTTAAAAGGGTTGTGTAGATTTCCTATCTAATTGAAACCTTGAGCCAATTATTTACATCTAAAAACTGGCTTGAGGTGAAAATACGAGAAAGGTTGTTCTTTGTATCGTGATTTGCAAGCGAATAAACAATATTTAAATCACGCCAGATCATCTCTTGATAGCTATAAAAAAAACCAGCAGTCTGGCTGCTGGTTTTTTCTATGAAGATTGAGGTTTTTAAGCTTGTTGGATACCAGCAACGACCCAATCCTGTTGCGAGCCTGCAGGTTTTACAAAGTGCCAGATCTCGGTAAAGGATTGCGGCAAGCTGTTTAAATCTTCAGTCACGCTACCTGTAAAGCGTACGCTCACCACATACTGACCATTTTCAGTTGCTGTATCAACCACCATGGCATTTAGATTGCTGAATTCAGCTACTTGGTGATCCTGATTGGCCATGATGTCGTTATACATGGATTGATAAAGTTCAGGCGTTAAATAACGGCGAATCTCTTCAATATTGTTGGCGCTGTTCATGGCCTGAATATGATTGAAACGCTGACGTGCGGTACGCAAGAACACTGCCGGTTCAGTCCCATCGGGTAACTGGTTACCACTGTTGGTATATGCACCACCAAATGGCGCTTGTGTTGCTGCACCTACTGTTGAACCACCTACCGATTGACCAAAGATATTGGTGTTGTCACCTGAAGTCCGTGCAGTTGGGGTTGGCTGACCAAATGGGGAAGGTGCTCCACCTCCCGCATTTGGAGCATACGGATTAGAAGCGGCTAGTTTTTTTTTTGCACCGAATTTACGGAACAAGAAGAATGCAACTGCAGCAGCCAGTAAAATCCAGATCCAGCCTGGAATGCCACCTTCTTCCTCGGCAGCCTGAGCACGGCTTGCATCATCATCCGCCAGCGCATTTGCGGCAACGGCACCCACAGCAGCACCGGCGACACCCGCGGCAACCATGGAACCGACACCTGGGCCAGATTTTTGAGGGGTTGTTGTGGAATTAGTGGTTGGTTGAACCGGAGTTGCTTGGGTCGGTTGTTGGTAGGTCTGACTTGATGTTGTCGAACGAGTCATGCCATGGCTTTTGCCGCCACCTGCACGTTTCGCTTCAGCTAAAGGTGACATCACCAAAGCTGCCATGAGAATACCGGCCATCAAGCCACGCGGTCGAACTTCCATTGAACTTTCCTATGTTGAGTAAATCAATTGGTATATTTATGCAGGCAAATACATCAAATTTCAATGATTAAAATTATTTTTTACATACACATCTTGATTGATTTAAGACAGCTCGTCAGCGAGTTGCATCGCTTCTTGTAACGCCTCATGTAGACGAGCCACGGCAATGACCTGAACGCCGGGGATATTTTTTTGCGGGGCATTTGCACGTGGCAAGATAATGTACTTGAAACCGTGCTTGGTTGCTTCTTTTAGGCGTTCTTGTCCGTTTGGTACAGGACGAATTTCACCTGATAGGCCAACTTCCCCAAATACGGCCAACTGTTGCGGTAGCGCTTTGCCACGTAAGCTGGAGGCACACGCTAGTAAAACAGCCAAATCGGATCCCGTTTCGGTAATTTTTAAACCACCGACAATATTGACATAGACATCCTGACCATTGGTTTGTACCCCACCATGGCGATGCATCACTGCGAGCAGCATGTTTAAACGGTTTTGTTCCAGACCGAGTGCGACGCGGCGAGGCTGTCCTTGTGCATCATCGACCAGGGCTTGCACTTCGACTAACAAGGGACGGGTACCTTCGCGACTGATCATTACCACTGAACCCGGAATCGCTTCATCATAGCGACTGAGAAAGATCGCTGATGGATTGGCGACTTCGCGTAAGCCTTTGTCGGTCATACCAAACACCCCGAGTTCATTCACCGCACCAAAACGGTTTTTCACGGCGCGAATCATGCGGTAGCGTGAGTCGGATTGACCTTCAAAATACAGTACACAATCGACCATGTGTTCCAGGACACGCGGACCAGCCAGCGCCCCTTCTTTGGTGACGTGGCCGACAATAAACAATGCTGTTCCGCTATTTTTGGCAAAGCGGGTCAACAGGGCTGCAGATTCCCGAATCTGTGAGACGCCACCCGGTGCAGACTGTAAACTTTCGGTATAGAGCGTCTGGATCGAATCCAGAATCGCCACGGCCGGTTTTTCATGGGCCAGCACTTCACAAATCCGTTCCACACAGGTTTCCGCCATGACTTTTAAACGATCGGTTGGCAAATCAAGGCGTTGTGCACGTAATGCGACTTGTGACAGGGATTCTTCCCCAGTCACATACAGTGCCGAGCTATTGCTTTTGGCCATATGGGTTGCAGTTTGCAGCAAGATGGTGGATTTTCCGATGCCGGGATCACCGCCAATCAGTACAACCGAGCCGGTGACCAGCCCGCCGCCTAACACCCGATCAAATTCGCTGATACCGGTGGCCATGCGCGTTTCATGTGAGACCGAAACTTGATTGAGGGTCGTGACCTGACTGGCCTGTCCTGCATAGCCCCCACCTAAATTGGGTTTGGCACGATGCGAAACTGCGGGCTCAAGACGGACTTCGGTCAGGCAGTTCCATTCACCACACTCTGAACACTGACCGGCCCATTTCGGGTGGTCGCTGCCACATTGTTCACAACGATAAACGGTTTTGACCTTACTCATATCGCATGCATGTTCCAGTAAAAAATCTATGCCGAGAGTAGCAATAGTGGGCAGGAAACTCAATTTTTCAGTCTTTCTCTCGCCAAAAAATAGTTTGGCACGTAAACTGCAACCTGAGATGAATACTGTAATTTAAAGGATTAGGGATAACCGTGCTGCTAAATACAACATAAAGCAAAGCTGAGGAACGCATTATAGAGAACGAAGATCGGCGCAAAATTTCCTGATTTTGAGCCCTATTGATCAGATCAAATTTGTGAGAATAACAATGTCAAATGAAAACCTCGGTTCGCCTGTTGCGCACGGCGAACTGCAACGTAGTTTGTTAAACCGACACCTGCAGCTGATTGCCATCGGGGGAGCGATAGGAACCGGTTTATTTATGGGGTCAGGGAAAACCATCAGCTTGGCTGGCCCTTCGATTTTATTTATTTATATGATTATTGGCCTGATGGTTTTTTTAGTCATGCGGGCATTAGGAGAGCTGCTGCTGTCCAACCTGAGCTATAAATCATTTATCGATTTTTCGACGGATCTGATTGGACCATGGGCAGGTTATTTTGTCGGCTGGACCTATTGGCTGTGCTGGATCACCATCGGCATCGCCGATCTCTCCGCCATTATTTACTACTTGCAGTTCTTTAACGGTGGACAGCCCTTTAGCTCTATGGAAGGGGCCATGATCAGTATTGCATCGATCCTGTTTATTTTAGGACTGAATCTGGTCACCGTGCGGCTGTTTGGTGAAATGGAGTTCTGGTTTGCCTTGGTGAAAATTATCGCCATTGTGGTATTGATTGCTGTGGGACTCTGGATGATTTTTACCGGGTTTACTTCGACTACAGGTGAAGTCGCGTCTTTTACCCATTTGTGGTCGCATGGCGGTTTATTCCCGACCGGCCTTACCGGCTTCCTGGCTGGTTTCCAGATTGCCATCTTCGCTTTTGTCGGGGTGGAACTGGTCGGCACCACAGCGGCAGAAACCCATGATCCAGAACGTAACTTGCCAAAAGCAGTCAACTCGATCCCGATTCGGATTATTATTTTCTATGTGTTGGCTTTATTGATTGTGATGTCGGTGACGCCATGGAACCAGATTGATCCAACTATCAGTCCTTTCGTCAATCTGTTCAGTCAGGCTGGGGTTGCAGCTGCCGCGATTATCATGAATCTGGTGGTGTTATCTTCCGTGATGTCCTCCATGAACAGTGGGGTGTTTTCGACCAGCCGTATGTTGTTTGGTTTGTCGCGTGAACAACAAGGTCCAGAAATGTTTGGCAAGCTGAGTAAACATGCGATTCCTGCGAATGCTTTATATTTCTCGGTGATCTGTCTGTTGTTTGGTGCTGCATTACAATATTTTGTACCGGATACTGTATATGCCTTTACCTTGGCCACGACTTTATCCACGATTCTGTTTATCTGTGTGTGGATTATGATCATGTGGAGTTACATTAACTACCGCTCACAGCGTCCGGAATTACATGCCAAGTCTGTGTTTAAACTGCCGGGTGGCGTGTTTACCTGCTGGGTGGTTATTCTGTTTTTCGTGGGCATGATTTATGTACTTTCGCTGGAAAAAGACACCTGGCAAGCCTTGAAAATTAGCCCACTCTGGCTGGTGATTCTGGCGATTGGTTATTTCTTTACCCGCCGCCGAGCTTAACAGCTCTGTCTGAGCTGAAAAAACGTCAGTGCTTTGCTGGCGTTTTTTTTATTCTGGCTTTAATCTCTAAGCTTTAACACTTTGGTCAAGGTCTTGATCACGGTATACTTCCGGACATTTCTTAGATAGGTGGTCAGATGCGTCTCCTCATTTGTTGCATCACAATGTGTGCAACCGGTCTTGCGCTGGTGGGATGTGGTCAGTCTGGTGCTTTGCATTTACCAAACGATCCAAACTACGATAAACGCGCGAAATATTTGCTCTATCCGAATGTCGATCCTAAAAGCCAGCCCGCTCCACAGCAGCCGGTTACATCGACTACTGAATCTAATTCTTCTACATCTACACCTTAAGCTGAAGACAAGGACACATCCATGAGTTTCACCCGTATTGATGGGGTATTGCACGCTGAGCAATGTTCACTTGACCAACTCGCGCAGCAATTTGGCACACCACTTTATGTTTATTCTAAAGCCAGCTTTGAAAAGCATTATTTAGATATGGATCGTGCCTTTAGCTTTATCGATCATCAAATCTGTTTTGCGGTGAAATCGAACTCAAACTTGGCCGTATTGAACGTGTTGGCAAAGCTGGGCGCTGGTTTTGATATTGTCACTGGTGGCGAGTTGGCGCGTGTATTGGCTGCAGGTGGTGATGCGTCCAAAATTGTATTCTCAGGATTAGGCAAATCAGAAGCCGATATTGCCAAAGCCCTAGAAGTCGGGATTGCCTGCTTTAATGTTGAATCCTATGCGGAGTTAGACCGTATCCAGAAAGTGGCTGCACAGCTTGGCAAAAAAGCACCGATTTCACTGCGTGTGAATCCTGATGTGGATGCGAAAACCCATCCTTATATTTCGACCGGTCTCAAAGAAAACAAGTTCGGTATTCCATCCGATAGCGTGTATGAAACCTATCAATATGCAGCTTCACTGCCGAACCTGGAAATTACCGGGATTGACTGCCATATCGGTTCGCAACTAACTGAAACCAAGCCCTTTGTAGATGCTCTGGATCGTATCATTGTGATGATCGACAAGTTAAAAGCGTTGGGTATCCAGCTCAAACATATCGACATTGGCGGTGGTTTGGGTGTGACCTATAAAGATGAAACGCCGCCAAGCGTTGCAGAATATGCCAATGCGCTAAAACCGGCTTTAGAAAAACTCGGGTTAAAAGTCTATATGGAACCGGGGCGCAGCATTTCTGCCAATGCGGGTGTATTGCTCACGAAAGTGGATTTACTGAAACCGACCAATTATCGTAATTTTGCCATCATTGATGCCGCGATGAATGACCTGATTCGTCCGGCACTTTACGAAGCTTGGATGGACATCCAAGCGGTGACACCACGTATTGATGTGGAAACGAAAGCATGGGATGTGGTCGGTGCGATTTGTGAAACCGGCGATTTCTTGGGTAAACAGCGTGAGCTGGCGATTCAGCAAGGTGATGTATTGGCTGTGCTTGGCGCAGGTGCTTACGGTTTTGTCATGAGTTCGAACTACAATACACGTGGCCGTGCGGCAGAAGTCATGGTTTCGGGTGACAAAGCTTACTTGATTCGTGAACGCGAAAGCATTGAATCCTTATGGGAACGTGAACGTTTATTGCCAGAGGAGTAAATTAAGATGTTTGTAGAATTTACCAAGATGCATGGTCTGGGCAATGACTTTATGGTGGTTGACCTGATCAGCCAGCGTGCCTATTTTGATCCACAAACTATTCAACGTCTGGCAGACCGTCACTTTGGTGTGGGTTTTGACCAGTTGTTGATTGTTGAACCACCCGATATGCCGGATGTGGATTTTAAATATCGTATCTTTAATGCCGATGGTTCAGAAGTGGAGCAATGTGGCAATGGCGTACGTTGTTTCGCCCGTTTTGTGCATGAACGTCATTTGACCAACAAAACCAAAATCAAGGTACAGACCAAATCTGGAATTGTTGAACCAGAGCTTGGCCCGAATGGCTGGGTGCGGGTCAATATGGGTTATCCAAAATTCACGCCAGAACAGATTCCATTCCTGACTGAACAGACCGATCCTTTATATACGGTTGAACTGCAGAATAATCAGGAACTGAAAGTTGATGTGGTGAATATGGGCAATCCGCATGCAGTCACTATTGTTCCGGATGTACTCACTGCCGATGTTGCAACGATTGGTCCACAAGTCGAATCGCATCCGCGTTTCCCTGAACGCGTTAACGTCGGCTTTATGCAGGTTCTGAATGAAAAACAGGTGCGTCTGCGCGTGTTTGAACGGGGTTCAGGCGAGACCTTGGCCTGTGGTACTGGGGCTTGTGCGGCTGCGGTCAGCGGCATGCGCCGTGGTTTACTAGCACCGGAAGTTGAAGTGGAACTGGCAGGTGGCAAGTTGCATATCGCATGGCGTGAAGGCGATGTGGTGTGGATGACGGGTCCAACTGCGAATGTGTATGAAGGTCGTTTGGACTTGCGTTATTTTCAGGGCTAATGCACCGCTCTGATCAAATTAAAAAGCACTCATCAAAATGCAGTTTGATGGGTGCTTTTTTATGGCATTAAATCCGTTATGCTTGAACCACGATTAAAAGCAATCACTTCTGTTATGCTATCTCTGATTTTTTTGCCGGGTGCTTCGGGCAAGACTGCATTTTGGATGCCTCTGATTAAACTGCTTCCGGACACGCTGCAAACGAAAATTGTGGCCTATCCCGGGTTTGACCATGCACCTGCACAAGCAGAGGTTCATGATTTTGCCAGTTTAACTCGATATGTCATGGGGCAGATCCAGCAGCCGTGTATTCTGGTGGCCCAATCCATGGGCGGAATTTTTGCAGTTGAAGCGGCGTTAACCCAACCCGAGCTGGTGAAAGGACTCATTTTAATGGCCACTTCAGGTGGGATCAATTTGCAGCCCTTTGCCGTGGAAGACTGGCGACTGGCCTATCAAAATAGTTTTTTGCATTATCCCGACTGGTTTGTGACGGCACAGTGTGATTACACTTCGCGTTTATCCGAGATCAAATGTCCAGTGCTGTTGTTGTGGGGTGATCACGACCCAATCAGTCCTATAGCGGTGGGTGAATATTTGCAGCAGCAGTTTTTGAATGCCCGTTTAGCGATTATTCCAAAAGGAGATCATTTATTTGCTGAGACTCGGGCGGTTGAAGTTGCGCCTCATGTTTATGACTATTTATCTGACTTTGCAGTAGGTGAGGTGTAAGAGCTGATGACAATGCCGGATCCGCAGCAGTTACTGGCCATGTGGTTGAAAGAGCGCCACATCCAGAACCAGTCTTTGCATACCTTGCAAGCGTATGCACGCGATGTGCAAGCCTTTCTGAATTTTTGTCAGCAGAAAAACCTCACTTTAAATAATGTGGAAGCATCGGATTTACGTGAGTATCTGGCGTTAAAAGTTGAACAGCAGCAATTGGCCTCTAGTAGTTTGCAGCGGCATTTATCGGCCATTCGCCAATTTATGAAGTGGGCGGAGCAGGGGCAATATCTAGGTTTTAATCCCACAGACGATTTGCAGCTAAAACGCCAGCCACGCCCTTTACCCGGCATGATAGATATTGAGACCATTCAGCAGATTCTGGATCAACCAATGCCAGAAAAACCATTGGACCAGCAACTCTGGTTGAGAGACAAAAGCATGCTGGAATTGCTGTATTCCAGTGGCTTACGTCTAGCTGAGCTGCAAAGTCTGCACATTCGCGACATTGATTTTAAGCGCCGGCTGTTAAGGATTACCGGTAAGGGAAATAAAACTCGAGTCATTCCTTTTGGCGGTAAAGCCAAAGAGAGCTTATTGAAATGGCTGCAGATTTACCGGATTTGGGGGGGAGAATTGCAACCCGATTCTCCAGTATTTATTAGCCAAAAGGGAAATGCGCTCAGCCCGCGTCAAATTGAAAATCGGGTCAAAGTTCAGGCTCAGCGAGCGGGTGTTAATGTGGATTTGCATCCTCATTTATTAAGGCATTGTTTTGCCTCGCATATGTTGTCGAATAGTGGTGATCTGCGTGCGGTACAGGAAATGCTCGGACATAGCAATCTGACCACCACCCAGATTTATACCCATATTGACTTTGATCGTTTGGCTCAAGTCTATGATCAAGCACATCCCCGTGCACAGAAGCATCCTTCCTCTAAGTCCTAATATGAAGGATTGCTTGAAATCTTGAATGCCCGAACGATTTCTCTAAATGGAAATCACTATATATAGGTGGCTTTAAATGATGAAGTGTGATGACCTGAAAGCCCAACAACCATTTTGAATAAAGTGGATTTAAAATTTAATAAGCCATCATCAATCAACTGGGCGAGATCAAAGCGTGTTAGTAAAATTAAAGCAACCAAATAGAAAACCATAGTTTGGCCACAACTGACAAATTCGCCACTGACTGTAAAATCTAGTTTTGCTTAAAAAATACACTGTTTTTCTGGTTTAAAGTGTTTAAATTAGTGTTCCTGATGACATAAATAAGATAAAAAAATAATAAAAATCAAAGATTAAAAAATACTATAACTGCGGAAAATTGTTTCAATAGATTGGTTACATTTTTAAATGAACTAAGCATTTCACGAATTTTAGGCAAATTGATGACCGTTTCGGTAATTGTGACTTGACCGAAATGCCATACGCATTGCAAGATAAGACACCTTAAAAATTTCAATTGAAAAGTTTTTCGCTTTTCAGATCATTTACTTTTGCTAAAACAGCCGAGGATTACATGAAGGCTCTTGTTGCAGTAAAACGTGTGGTGGATGCCAACGTTAAAGTTCGTGTTAAGCCGGACAATAGTGGAGTTGACCTTACTAACGTAAAAATGTCAATTAACCCATTCTGTGAAATCGCAGTGGAAGAAGCGGTTCGCCTAAAAGAAAAAGGAACAGTTTCAGAAATCATCGTTGTTTCAGTTGGTCCGAAAGAAGCGCAAGAACAGATCCGTTCATCGATGGCCCTTGGTGCAGATCGTGGTATTTTGGTTGAAACGGCTGATGACATCGGTGCTTTAGAAGTTGCTAAAATCCTCAAAGGTGTTGTAGAACAAGAACAACCACAACTGATCCTTTTAGGTAAACAAGCAATTGATGATGATTCTAACCAAGTCGGTCAAATGCTTGCTGCGCTACTCGGTTCAGGTCAGGCGACATTCGCTTCTGAAGTGAAAGTTGATGGCGATAAAGTTCAAGTGACACGTGAAATTGACGGTGGTCTGCAAACTGTTGAGCTTGCACTTCCAGCTGTGATCACTACAGATTTACGTCTGAACGAGCCACGCTATGCGGCTTTACCAAACATCATGAAAGCGCGTAAAAAGCCACTTGATAGCAAAACTCCTGCGGATTATGGTGTTACAGCAAGCACCAAACTCAAAACATTAAAAGTTGAGTCTCCTGCAGAGCGTCAAGCGGGTGTACAAGTGAAATCAGTCGACGAGCTGGTTGAAAAACTTAAAAATGAAGCGAAAGTGATCTAAAAGGCAGGGATGAAATCATGAGTATTTTAGTAATCGCTGAGCACGACAACAAAACATTAAATTCTGCTACTTTACACGTTGTTGCCGCGGCTCAAAAAATCGGTGGTGATATCACAGTCCTGGTTGCGGGTTCAGGTGCACAAGCTGTGGCCGATGCAGCAGCAAAAGTGGCGGGTGTAGGCAAAGTTTTACTTGCTGACAACGCGGTTTATGCAAACCAGTTGGCTGAAAACGTTGCAGCACTAGTTGCTGACTTGGGTAAAGGTTATAAGCATATTCTTGCTGCAGCTACGACCAACGGTAAAAACATTTTGCCACGTGCGGCTGCCTTGCTTGATGTGAGCATGATCAGCGACATTATTTCAGTGGAATCTGCTAATACCTTCAAGCGTCCAATTTATGCGGGTAATGCGATTGCCACTGTTCAATCAGAAGAAGCGGTGATTTTGGCAACTGTACGTGGTACAGCATTCGATGCCGTGGCTGCTGAAGGTGGTTCTGCTGCTGTTGAAACCGTTGGTGAAGCCAAAGATGCAGGCGTGTCGAAATTCGTTTCTGAAGAAATCGTGAAATCTGAACGTCCTGAACTTGCTGCTGCACGTATTGTAGTATCTGGTGGTCGTGGTGTCGGTTCAGGTGAGAACTATCACAAGATCCTTGATCCATTGGCAGACAAATTGGGCGCTGCCTTGGGTGCATCACGTGCTGCTGTAGACGCAGGCTTCGTACCAAACGATATGCAAGTGGGTCAAACTGGTAAAATTGTTGCTCCTGAGCTGTATATCGCCGTGGGTATCTCGGGTGCGATCCAGCACTTGGCAGGTATGAAAGATTCTAAAGTGATCGTTGCGATCAACAAAGATGAAGAAGCACCAATTAATGCAGTTGCGGATTACTGGTTAGTAGGTGACTTAAATACGGTAGTACCAGAGCTCGTTGCTAAGATCTAATCTCGATCTAGACAAGTTCAAAGCGTTCCTAAGGAGACTTAGGGGCGCTTTTTTATTCTTGAATGTTTTTTATCGTTTGGGTTTTATGAAAAACCTGATCTCAGCTTACTCCTTAATTTTACACATCCATTTCGCTGGTCGGCTGCTAACGGGATGATCTGCCTCCTGATGCTGACTCTTTGCTGGTTTATTGATCAATAAATTGTGTGAATTTAACAGGATAAAGCCAGCCCAATACACACAAAAATCAGGTCAATTGTGCTATTATGTTGAGCTGCATTTTAAATTTTTGGCCCGGTAATTTGGGTACAATTTTAGCTAAATTAAATAAGTAAATATCGGTTGTGTAGAGGACCGGTATAGAAAGGAGTATGCATGAGCGTATCGGAAATCCGCCCGATTGCCATTGAGGATGAACTCAAGCACTCATATCTAGATTATGCCATGAGCGTGATTGTATCGCGTGCATTGCCTGATGTACGCGATGGTCTTAAACCTGTTCACCGTCGTGTACTCTATGCGATGCACGAGTTGGGCAATGATTATAACAAAGCCTACAAAAAGTCTGCCCGTGTGGTCGGTGATGTCATCGGTAAATATCACCCGCATGGCGACTCTGCAGTTTATGAAACCATCGTGCGTATGGCGCAGGACTTTAGCTTGCGTTACCAGTTGGTGGATGGTCAGGGTAACTTCGGTTCGATTGATGGCGATAGCGCGGCAGCGATGCGTTATACCGAAGTTCGTATGCGTAAGCTAACGCATGAACTTCTTGCTGATTTAGAAAAAGATACCGTGGATTGGGAAGATAACTACGACGGCTCTGAGCGTATTCCTCAGGTCATGCCGACCCGAATCCCGAATCTTTTGGTGAATGGTGCTGCTGGTATTGCCGTGGGGATGGCGACCAACATGGCGCCACACAACATGACTGAAGTGATCAATGCCTGTCTGGCTTACGCGGATAACCCGAATATCTCGATTGAAGGTCTGATGGAACACATTTCAGGCCCAGATTTCCCAACAGGCGGGATCATTTACGGTAAATCCGGTATTGTCGATGCCTATCGTACCGGTAAAGGCCGTTTGCATATTCGTGGCAAATACCATTTTGAAGAAGATGCCAAGACCGGTCGTACCACGATTGTTTTCACTGAAATTCCATATCAGGTCAATAAAGCCAAAACCATTGAGCGGATTGCCGAGCTAGTCAAAGAGAAAAAGCTCGAAGGGATCTCAGAACTTCGCGACGAATCGGACAAAGAAGGCATGCGTATTGCCATCGATCTGAAACGTGGTGAAAATGCCGAAGTCATTGTCAATAACCTGTTTTTGAATACCCAGCTGGAAAACTCGTTCAGCATCAATATGGTCTGCCTAGATAACGGTCAGCCAAAATTGATGAATCTGAAAGACATCATTGCGGCCTTTATCCGTCACCGTCAGGAAGTAGTGACGCGTCGCACCATGTTTGAATTGCGTAAGGCACGTGAACGTGGTCATATCTTGGAAGGTTTAACGGTTGCGTTGGCCAATATTGATGCCATCATTGAAACCATTAAATCCTCAGCCAATCCAGGTGAAGCACGCGAGCGTTTACAAGCGGGTGAATGGGCTGCAGGTGGTGTGGTCGCTTTGTTAGAAAAAGCGGGTTCAATTTCCATCCGTCCGGAGGAGATTGAAGGTGAAGATCCAAACCGACCATTCGGTTTGACAGACAATATTTACCGTTTATCTCCAGCACAGGTGGCGGCGATCCTTGAGTTACGTTTGCATCGTTTAACCGGTCTGGAACAAGACAAGTTACATGCAGAGTATTCGGAAATTTTGGGTCACATTGCCGAATACACCGCGATTCTCAACGATTTTAATCTGTTGATGGGCGTTATCCGTCAGGAACTGGCGGAAGTCTTACAGCAATATGGCGATGCACGCCGGACCGAAATTATTGAATCACGGATTGATTTCTCACGTGAAGATTTAATTCCAGAAGAGCAGGTGGTACTGACCGTTTCACAAACCGGTTATGCCAAAACTCAGCCACTTTCCGATTATGCGGCACAACGTCGTGGTGGTCGTGGCAAGTCTGCAACTTCAATGAAGGAAGATGATTTCATTCAGCATCTGATTGTCACCTCCAACCATGCGACGGTGTTGTGCTTTACCAATGTGGGTAAAGTTTACCGATTGAAAGTCTTTGAGGTGCCGCAAGCTTCACGCGGAGCCAAAGGTCGTCCAATGGTGAACTTGCTGCCGCTGGATGCCAATGAAACGATTACCGCAATTTTACCGGTAATTGATGCGCCGAAGAAATTCACCGAACGTCTGGCTGACTTCAAAGCTTTTGTAAAAACGCATGCAGCTAAACTGCAGCAAAATGCCATCATCAATGCGCATTATGCTGAACTTGAAGCGGCATTAACTGAATTGGCTGAAGGCGATGATTTATCGGATACGTTACGTATTCAGTTAAAGCAAATCGGTCTTGAGCTTTCTACCGCTGATTTAGATGACGAAATTATCATTGAGTTTGCCCAGCAAGCTGAATGTGTACGTAAAAACTATTATGTCTTTATGGCGACTGCATCGGGTACAGTCAAACGTGTAGAGCTCGAACAGTTCAGTAATGTCCGTTCAAATGGTTTACGTGCAATTGAGTTAAATGACGAAGACACCTTGATTGGTGTGGCGATTACCGATGGCGAACAGCAAATCATGTTGTTCTCGAATGAAGGTAAAGCCATTCGCTTTGCAGAAACCGATGTCCGTGCGATGGGCCGTTCTGCCAAAGGTGTCCGTGGTATGCGTGTCAGCTTCGCAACCGCTGCCGCTGAAGAAGCAGAAGAAAATGAACTTGAAAATGAAGAAGACGACTCTACAGATTCAAGCGTGATCAGCCGAATCGTTTCACTCGTTGTGGTTCCTGAAACCGGTGAAGTACTGTGTGCTTGTGCGAATGGCTATGGTAAGCGTACGCCAGTGGATGACTTCCCAACCAAAAAACGTGGCGGTAAAGGGGTGATTGCAATCAAGACCTCCGAACGTAATGGTGAGTTGGTTGGTGCGGTATCAATTGATGAGAGCAAAGAATTGATGCTGATTTCTGATGGCGGGACTTTAGTTCGTACTCGTGCTTCAGAAGTCGCGACTACAGGTCGTAATGCACAAGGTGTACGCCTGATTCGCCTCATGGAAGGTGAAGTTCTGGTGGGTGTAGTTTCCATTGCAGCAGTTGAAGATGACCTGGAAGAAGATCTGTTGGCATCTGAACATCTGGTGGATGATGTGACCATCGCTGATGATGCAGACCAAAGTGAATCAGACCTCAATGAGTCTGATGAAGGCTAAATTATAATCTTTTGAAAAAGGATGCTTAGGCATCCTTTTTTATTGCATGAAATTTGCTGAAGTCATAGATTCAAGTTTGAGCTGTCGAAAAGCGAGCAAAAATATCACCTTTATATATCGAATCTTGATTGGGATTTGGCCATTGAAGGGAAATAAAACGGACCTGGATGAAAATGGCACCGTGAATTTATGAACCTTTCAATTCAGCATTATTGGCAAGATGATTTTAATTCAGCATCAGCATTGAAATATTTCCGTCCGAATATACTGCAAGAAAACTCATTCTGTGATTAAATGCCAAAAAATTTGTTTCATCTCATGAAGGAAAGATCATGCGCGCGTACAATTTCTGTGCTGGCCCTGCCGCATTACCCACTGCTGTGTTAGAAAAAGCTCAACAAGAGCTGCTCGACTGGCACGGTAAAGGCCTCTCGATTATGGAGATGAGCCACCGTAGTGCAGACTATGTCGCTGTTGCAGAAAAAGCTGAGGCGGATCTGCGTAAGCTGATGAACATTCCTGAAAACTACAAAGTGCTATTCTTACAAGGCGGAGCATCTCTGCAGTTTTCAGCCATTCCTTTAAATTTGCTCGGTAAAAACAGCAAAGCAGATTATATTCATACCGGCATTTGGTCAGAAAAAGCGCTCAAAGAAGCACAGCGTTATGGTGACATCAATGTCATCGAAGCGGGTACCAAAATCGATGGTAAATTGGCGATTACAGAACAAAGCCAGTGGAATTTGTCCAAAGATGCCGCTTATGTGCATTATGCGGACAATGAGACGATTGGTGGTCTGCAATTTGCAGGTATTCCTGAAGTTGAAGCGCCATTGGTTTCTGACCTGTCTTCAAGCATTTTGTCTGCACCTTTAGATGTATCTAAATTTGGCTTGATCTATGCGGGCGCACAAAAAAATATTGGCCCAGCAGGTCTGACTTTGGTGATTGTGCGTGAAGATTTGCTGGATCAGGCAAAACCTGAAATTCCAAGCATTTTGAAATATTCATCACAAGCGAAGAATGGTTCAATGGTCAATACACCATCAACGTATGCTTGGTATCTGTCTGGCCTGGTATTTGAATGGTTGCTTGAACAAGGCGGTGTAGACGCGATTCATCAGGTGAATCTGGAAAAAGCCAAATTACTTTATGGCTATATTGATTCTAGTGACTTCTATGCGAACCCGATTGCAGAAGCCAACCGTTCAATCATGAATGTGCCATTTACCTTAGCAGATGCCAATCTGGAAAAATTGTTCCTGAAAGAGGCGGAAGAAAACCATTTATTGAACTTGGCGGGTCACCGTTCTGTGGGTGGCATGCGTGCGAGTATTTATAACGCTGTTCCACTTGCAGGTGTGCAGGCATTAGTGAATTTTATGGATGACTTCGCGAAACGTAATGGTTAATCACTATTCATCCTAAATTTAAAAGCCCTCACGATTGAGGGTTTTTTTATTCGCATTAAAAAAATAGCATTGAGCAGATGCCATAAAGGAGGAGTGAATTCTTAGGCAAATAGACTGAAATGGTGAATCGTGAATGCTGCTAAAAACATGCCTAAAACAAAAAAACAGCAGGCAGCCCTATCTATTTTGAGTCGCGGATGACCGGGCACAACCAAATTGGTCGTGTGTTCAGGTATTGTTTTCATTAATAAGCCTAAATCTTATATATTTTTGTTGAATCTAATATTGCTATTATTTTTTAGTATAAATATAAATCTGAATAAAGCAATATGGCCTATAAAATCGTTGCATATTTTATATATTTTAGACTGTGTTTTTATACTATTTAAAAATATATTGCGGATATTAACTATAGCATGTCAAAAAAAAGCCAGTGAGTTTAAGTCACTGGCTTAAAAGAGAAAATGTGAAGAATTAAACTATTTTGCTGTGAATATGCGCCTGAATCCAGATATTGCCGCGAATATATTGTCCAATCGAGAAGTTTCTATAAGACTCATTTTTTGTCGCGATACGGATCAATGTTGCAGGCTGATTTTCTTCTAAAATTAACGTGACATCATAGAGGGTATATTCCTGATCCATAAAGCTCATGGCCGTTTTACCCACGATTTTACCTTGGAACCAGGCTTCATCTTCCTGACCGAGGGTTTCACCATATAAATAGGCCACCATTTTTGAAAAATCAACGGTCACAGGGAGGGTGTCTTCTTCCGATTTAGGTTGCCAGGCATCTAGCAGTTCCTGCAAATTATCCGGCGCGACACCCTGATGTTCTGCCAAAATATCATTTAAGGCATGGTGATAGCGTACAGATGCCGGATCATCCACAACAATTTGTTCACCTTCCGCGACGCTTTCTAGTTCATAAGCCCAAGCGCTCAGCTGTGCTTGATAGGTCTGACCTTGTTGATATTGATCGTGATTGACACTATACAAACTGTCAAATGCGTAAATAGTTGCATTTTGTCCGACTTTGAGACGTAACACGGCTTGGGTATTGGAGCTACTGCAAATAATACGCTCAACTTGGGCATTCAGTTTATACGGACTTTCAAAACACGGAAAAGCTGTTTTAACCGCTTTAGGTCGATTGTTTTCAACAGTAATCACCTGACACAACTGAACGGCCGAGTGGTGTGGTCCTTGAATGAACCAGACCGCAGGATCCATATCCGTTTCTTGCGTACACAGTCCCATCGGCATAACCGGTTGATCCAATGCAAGACCTAACCATTTGGGTACTTCGGTGGTGGGCTGATCGGTCAGTAGACTCCAGTGTTCCACATGGCTACCAAAGTTTTGATCATCAATTGTGATCAGTTCAGGTCTGCTTGGATTTTTCATATCTACAATTTATTTTGGTGATATTTATCTTATTTAATCGAGGATGATCTCAGTTTTTCAAGGTCTAGGTGCGATTTTAGCCAGGAATTTTTTCTTCCTGCTAGATCTGAGCGAATACGGTTTTTGATCATTGTGCAATTGTCGGGATTTACTCCAGTATTTTTAGAGAATCTGATATCAACCATTCGGTATTTTGCAATTTTAGCCCGCAGCCTATCATGAGAGTTTGTTACACTATGGTTTTATTGACAATTAAAAGGTGAGATGTGTTGCCCTTTAAACTTTGGGTGGATGCCGATGCTTTACCTAAAATGCTGCGGGAAGTGATTCTACGGGCTTCAGATCGTTATCAACTTGAGGTCACTTTTGTGGCCAACCAGAATGTGGGCATTACCCCTTCGGTACGGATTAACTCTATTCAGGTTTTGAGTGGTGCAGATCAGGCTGATCAGGAAATTGTTGATCGCATGCAAAGCAATGATATTGTTATTACTCAGGATATTCCTCTCGCGGCGCAAGTGATTGAGAAGGGGGGAATTGCTATTCACCCACGCGGAGAAATTTTTACCCAGTCCAATATTAAGGCACGTCTGCATTTACGTGATTTTATGGACACTTTACGGGGAGCAGGGGTACAAACCGGCGGGCCACCTCCAATTTCGGAGCGGGATAAACGTGAATTTTCCAGTAGTCTGGATCAAACGATCCTGAAACAAAAACGCAAGACGGCACAGTGAGCTGAAGTGATGCCATCCAAAGTCAATATGATCGTGACCTATGCCGTGCTGGTCTTTATCTGGTCAACTACGCCACTAGCCATCGTATGGAGTGTGTCTGATCTGCATTTAATGTGGGCTTTGGTCCTGCGTTTCTTTTTTGCCTTACCGCTTGCCTTGGCTTTGACTTGGATATTAAACGTACATCTGCCGTTGAGCAGAGTGGCATTACATAGCTATCTGGCAGGTGCAACAGGCTTTATTGGCTCACAGATTTTTACCTACATCGCGACCAGCTATCTCAGCTCTGGAAT
Organism: Acinetobacter minutum; assembly: GCF_035916735.1. NCBI lineage: Bacteria > Pseudomonadati > Pseudomonadota > Gammaproteobacteria > Moraxellales > Moraxellaceae > Acinetobacter > Acinetobacter minutum. The sequence continues at coordinate 28,647 of NZ_JAQIHG010000004.1, read as the reverse complement.
TATCGCACTGATGTTCGGCTTGGCACCGATTATGGCAGGTTTAATTGGGCGGTTCGGATTTCAGCAGCAACTCAATCGTTTGCAATGGATGGGGATGCTGGTTGCGGTGGCCGGTTTGGCTGTGATTTGCTTTAGTGGAGAGAATCAGCATGTGAATCCGATCGGTATTGGCTTGATGTTGATCAGTGTGTTTACCTATGCTTTGTCGATTTTCTGGGTAAAAAAAGTCAATGCAAGAGTGGAGCCCATGGCTCAAGCCACGGGTTCTATTCTGGTTTCGAGCGTGGGTGCCTTGGCATTATTGCCCTTTATTTGGCAGTATGCACCAGACCATATTCCTAGCACCAAGTCTTTGATTGCATTGATGTATACGGTAATAATGGCATCCCTGATAGCGATGTTCTGTTATTTTAAACTGGTACAAAACATTCAGGCGACCACTTTATCATTGACCACCGTAATGACACCGATGCTGGCCTTGTTGGTGGGTGCAGCCTTTAACCATGAACGCTTATCGATCATGGTGCTGTTGGGTGCGGCAATTCTGTTATGTGGTCTGTTTCTATATTTCTACCGTGATCTCAAGGCCAGTCGTGAATTGGCGCATAAATTGAAATCTTCTGTTTAAATTGTAGAGGCTTTCGTTGAACTTTGTTCAGCTTCTGCAACAACCTGCGCAAGTTTGGCGCGATCTTGCGGATGGAGTGTCACAAAGTAGGCACCCGTACGGAAGAGACCATTTTCTGAAGGTTTGCTATAGACGACTTGGGCGGTGGCCGCAATATGGAAAAAATTTTCTGGATGGCTTAAGGTCACATGGATATAGCTACCTTCGGCAATCGCACTATCACTGGAAAAACTCAGACCACTTTCAGAAAAATTCACCTGTTTAGGGATCGGCAACATGGATTGTACAATAGCATCGTATAATGAGCCGGTGATGAGATTCAATTTTTGATCAAATAAGGATAAGATTCGAGCAATTTGTTGATCTTTTTCATTTAATTGTTCTAATTCGTAGTTGATGGCATGATCAAATTGATCTAATTCTGCAAGTAGTAGAAAATAACGCGGCAAGACAAAATTAGGATCGTAAGGATCATTAAGAGCAACATCATCAGAAATCATCTGATAATTAATTCGCAAGGCAGCATCGATGCGAGACATCACACGACGTTCTGAAATGCCGCTTTGATGCTGTAATGTTTCCATAATGAATTACCTCGGACTAGGTGGTATGTTTAAACCAATCTCGCTGTATATAGGGCTGAGATATACTCGCGCACGGCGCAGTAATCACTTTATTTCTTTTATTGCTTTGGTTTCGATGATCGGTCTCACCTTAGGGGTGGCTGTGCTGATTACGGTCTTGTCCGTGATGAACGGCTTTGATCGTGAACTGAAGAACCGGGTTTTGGGAATGATCCCGCAGGCAACGGTCTCTTCTAATCAAATTCTAACAGATTGGCCAGAACTTGCAAAAAAAGTTGAACAGCATGAACATGTTACTGGTGTTGCACCATTTACCCAACTCCAGGGGATGCTGACGGCGCAAGGTCAGGTCGCCGGCATCATGGTCACGGGCATTGAACCGGAATACGAAAAGAAAGTCTCGATTATCCAAAATCATATGGTCGAAGGCAGTATTGATCAGTTGAAAAAAGGCGAGTTTGGTATTGTATTGGGTAAACAGATGACCGATGCTCTCGGACTTGGCCTGAATGATAATGTGACTTTAGTCCTGCCAGAAGCAACACCTTCACCTGCCGGAGTGGTTCCACGCTTTAAGCGCTTTAAAATTGTCGGGATTTTCAGTATCGGTGCCGAAGTCGATTCCATGATGGGCTATATTGCGCTTAATGATGCTGCAACCTTATTGCGTTTGCCGGATGGTGCACAGGGGGTGCGTTTAAAACTGGATGATATTTTTGTTGCCCCTCAAGTTGCGGCAGATATTGTTCGTGGACTACCTAGCAACTTTTATGCTTCGGATTGGACTTATACCCATGGCAATCTGTTCAGCGCGATTCAAATGGAAAAGGCCATGGTCAGCTTGCTGCTCTTCCTGATCGTACTGGTTGCCGCTTTTAATATCGTGTCTTCTCTGGTGATGGTAGTTACGGATAAGAAATCAGACATCGCGATTTTAAGAACTTTGGGTGCATCACCAGCAACCATCACCAAAATCTTTATGGTGCAAGGTACCGTGATTGGCGTGATCGGAACTGTAACCGGTGCAATTTTGGGGATTATCTTTGCTTCCAGTATTAGTGATTTTATTTCCTGGTTGAATAATGCGTTTGGTTTACATCTGTTTGATGCCTACTTTATTAACTATTTACCTTCTTATTTAAGATGGCAAGATGTCGTCATTATTGTCAGCCTTTCACTATTACTGAGTTTTTTGGCGACTATTTATCCAGCATTACGTGCAGCTAAAATTCAACCTGCTGAGGCTTTACGCTATGAATAAAACTGTGTTGGAAGCCAAAAATATTTATAAGCACTTTACGGATGGCAAATCCAAGGTGGAAGTGATTAAAGGTTTATCACTGAAAGTCGATGCAGGTGAGTTTATTTCAGTGGTGGGGGCAAGTGGTTCAGGTAAAAGTACGTTGTTGCATGTGCTAGGTGGATTGGAGCGACCAACGGAAGGGCAGGTTTTTCTCAACGGTCAACGCTTTGACAATTTGGGAGAGGCAGAACGAGGCTATCAGCGTAATCAGTATCTTGGTTTTGTCTATCAGTTTCACCATCTTTTACCTGAGTTTTCCGCACTGGAAAATGTCGCCATGCCGTTAATGTTACGCCGTGACAGTGTCTATAAAGAGGTGAAGCAACAGGCCGAGTATTTGCTGGAACGCGTCGGCTTATCGCATCGTGTGACTCATAAACCAGGGGAATTATCAGGCGGGGAACGTCAGCGTGTGGCATTGGCTCGTGCACTGGTTACCAAGCCTGCCCTAATGCTTGCGGATGAACCGACCGGAAATCTGGATCGCAAAACAGCGCTGAGTATTTTTGAATTACTCAGCGACCTGAAAAAAGAATTAAATATGGCGATGCTGATCGTCACTCATGATGAACAGCTGGCTCAGGCTGCAGATCAAATTCTGCATATGCAAGATGGCCTATGGGTACCGGCATAACCGTCTATCGGAATCCTAATTTTCATCTTGTTAAAGCCCAGTTTACTGGGCTTTAATATTTTGTATTCAAAAACAATAACTCACAATATTATTCATGTTGAAGCTGATTTTGCTGTCTTGGATCTTGGGTATCGCAAGCATGGGCAGTAGTCTCCCTTCGCTTTTTAGTATCTGGCCTGCTTTATTCATCCTTTCCTTGATTCTAGTGGTATTGATTCAGTTGAAATGGGTCAAGACGGATTTTCTGGCGATCAAGATTGTGCAAGTGTTCCTCTTTGTCTCTACTGCTTTTTCTAGTGGGCATTACTACGCGGACCATGCTTTAACGAAACGTTTGCAGTTTCGGGAAACACAGCCTCAACAGGTAGATGTGGTGGTTTATGCGGATCGTCTCAGTGAATTCAAGGAAGAAACGGTTCAGCAAAAGGTTCAGGTATTGGGGCGGCATGCCAAACCCGTTCAGTGGTTGTTGTTGATGAAAAGATCTGGTTATCGATCCCCATCCTCTTTGCAATTAGGACAGTATTATCGTATTCAAGGGACGCTTAAACCGGCACATAGTTATGCAACATCCGGGGCATTTGATCAGGAAAAGTGGTGGCTGCAGCAAAATGTGATGGCTGGATTGCGTGTGGCTATGATCCAACCTTTGACTACAGAACAGGTTGCTGCTCTTGGTTTTTCTGCGCATCAACGCCAACAGCAGGGTTGGTGGATGCAATTCCGTTTGCAGGTTGAACAATCGCGTTACGGTTATCGTGAGTTTATTCAACATCAACCTTTAACACAAAAAGGCTTATTGCTCGGCTTGCTTACAGGCGACCGTAGTCTGTTATCAGCACATACTGAAGCACAATTTCAGCGTCTAGGCATCAGTCATCTGTTGGCGATTTCCGGACCACATGTCTTGATTTTTGCTTTGTTGGTCAGCTGGCTACTCCAACGTATCATCGGGCGTTATCGACCACAGTTGTATTTAAAATGGCCCAAAGTGTATGTGCTGATGTTGCCTTTTTTAGGGGCAGTGCTGGGATATTGCGCTTTTGTTGGCTTTGAAATTCCTGCATTACGGACCTTGCTGATGAGTATAGTCACGGTAACGGTTATTTTATTGCAGCAGCCCCTGCGTAGTCTGAGTATCTTGTTGCTGAGTGCGAGTATTTTACTGCTGTTTGATCCGTGGAGTGTGTTGTCAGCGGCTTTCTGGTTGTCTTTTGGCGCCAGCTTTATCCTGTTAAGAATTTATCAGACTTTGCAGCAGCAACCTTTGGGTATCGAGATTACTGGGCTACAACGTTTCTTTCAACATTTCCTGTTACTTGTGGAATCACAAGGCAAGATTTTTATCGCTTTATTGCCGCTGGTGTTGATCTTCTTTCAGCAACTCAGCTGGATTGCACCACTGGCCAATATCCTGACGATTCCGATTTTGGCCGGTGTTATTGTACCGTTGAATATTGTCTCGGCATGTCTGTATGTGATTTGGGAACCCTTCGGGAGTTTGGGTTTTCAAATCACCGACCACTTGTTAAATCTGATGATGTACCTGTTGAATGGGATGGAACATCTGTTCAATCCGCAACTGCACCGGTTCGCTGCAACACCACTGATGATTGTATTGTTAGGTTTGGGAATGCTGTTACTGTTTCTGCCACGCGGTGTAGTTCCTAAAGCGTGGTCAGCACTGGCGATAGTGCCCGTTTTTTTAGGTTTCACGACACATCCCCAATGGACTTTACACATTCTGGATGTGGGGCAGGGACAAGCGGTTCTATTAGAAGATGGACAGCATAAACTGATGATTGATACCGGTGGATATTACCGCGAGGATAAGTTTAGTATTGGTCAACAGGTTGTCTTGCCCTATCTATCACGGCAAGGGATTACACAACTCCAGCAGTTATTTTTGTCCCATCTGGATCATGATCATAGTGGGGCACTGGGGGCCGTGCTAAAAGGCCTACCTGTCCAACAAATATTAGCCAATGAAACCGTGCCTGACATTTTGCCACAGCAGTTTCAATACTGTCATGCAGGACAGCAATGGCGATTTGAACATAGTCAATTGCGGGTACTGTCACCGATATATACCGATTTAGCCAAGGTGAAAAGCAATCGGAATGAATATTCTTGTGTATTGTATCTACAGGTGACCCAGGCACAAGGCGTTCAGAACTTCCTGATCATGGGGGATGCTGGTTGGCAAACTGAATATCAATTATTGCAGCGTTATCCAGATTTAAAAGTTGATGTGCTGGTGCTAGGACATCATGGTAGTCGGCATAGTTCTTCTTACTCCTTTTTGCAGCAGCTTAAACCAAAACTAGCAGTCGCTTCCGTCGGTTGGGATAACCGCTATGGTCATCCGAGTCAGGAATTACAGGCCAGATTGCGCGAGTTAGGAATTCCTCTGCTTACGACAGCACAAGCGGGAACCTTGCAATTTCAGCTGAGCGAACAGAAAATCAAGTTGCGGACACATCGACAGCAGTGGCGTTGGTTGCAGCGAGAACCTGTTGCTGATGCTGTCTTAAGGCCTGGACTTTAACCAATGCCTGTTCGCAGGGTAAGTTATAGACGTTTGCTAGTGCAGGATTAGCCTTAAAACGTTTATAGCTCCAGTGATAATGTTCAGGATAGCGTTGTACCAAGCCTTCGATCGCCTGATGAATCACACGTGTTCCATGCTCGGCTGAGCCCTGATACACCTGTTCATTGATCGGCTCGATATACATATCAAAACCATTTTGCTCATTTCGTAACGCGTACAAGAGTAGGGCCCGAGCTTTGGTTTTCTGGATGAGTTTAGCACTCAGGTTGCTTGATGCGACAGGCACACCGAAATACTCCACCTGATCTCCACCGGTATTGGGCGTATGGTCAGGTAAAATCACCGTGGTTCCCCCTTGTTTCAGGGCTTTAAAAATTTGGCGTACCCCGCTTTCATCCGTGGGGACCAGGTGGGCCTGCTCACGACCACGTGCTTCACGGACAAATTGTTCAGCTGCGGGGTCTTTCACCGGTTTGTATAAAATGGTCATCGCGGTGTGTTGAGCACACCAAACATTCATGATTTCCCAAGTGCCAAAATGCGGAACGACTAAAACCAGACCTTTGTTTTCTGCCAGTGCTTCATGAAAGTAATGTTCACCCGTGACTGAATGTAAGCGACTCAGATTTTTCTGGTTACTGGCCCCCCAAATGCTGAAAAATTCGAAATACGACATCAGCTCATTTTTGATCGCTTTACGGCTAATGTCGAGGCGTTCTGGCTCGGATAAGTCGGGCAAAGCGATCTGCAAATTAAGCTGAATGGTTTTTGCCGTATTGGAAAGATGAAATAGATTGACCGCACCTGCAAGTAAGCGAGCGATAAAACGGGAAACCTGGATCGGCTGACGACCGATAAACTTAAGCAGTTTATAGGTCACGCTGTTTGAATGTGATGTCGTCATGATACAAAACGGTGAAAACGGTCAAAGAAAGGTGAAGCGCCGAAAAAAATATTATAGTGTAAATCACCCTTTGAAGACAGTTTTTCACCACACAGTGTATATAATGATGAACTTTACAAATCATTTGGATTGTGTTGTATGTCCGATTGGCCACCAAAACCTCAGAACGAAACGCAACAAACGAACAATAAAAATGGACAGGAATGGCAAATTTTAGAAAAAGCTGTTCTTGCTTCTGTCGAAGAACAACGTCGTGCACGGCGTTGGAGTATCTTCTTTAAATTCCTGACCTTTGGCTATGTCCTACTGATCTTTATTTTGATGGGACGAGGCTGTTCCATGGTTGAGGATACTGCAGCACCGGGCGTGGCTGGTTCACATCTTGCCGTTGTCAATATTATTGGAACCATTGATTCAGGCAACCAGTCGGTTAATAGTGAAGATACTATCAAAGCCTTAAAACGTGCTTTTGAAGCGAAAAACAGTAAAGCGATTGCTTTAAATATCAATTCACCAGGCGGATCACCAGTACAGTCAGATGAAATCTGGCAGGAAATCCGTTATCTCAAGCAGCAATACCCGAATAAAAAAGTATATGCGGTGATTGGCGATATGGGAGCTTCAGGCGCGTATTATATTGCCTCTGCAGCAGATGAAATTTGGGTGAACCCTTCAAGCTTGGTTGGCTCGATTGGGGTCATTATGCCGAATTATGGTATTAGCGGTTTAGCACAAAAATTGGGAATTGAAGACCGTACGCTTACTGCGGGTGAAAATAAAGATATCCTGAGCATGACCAAACCGATTAATCCGGTACAGCGTCAGCATATTCAAGGGGTACTGGATAATGTGCATAACCATTTTATTCAGGCTGTTAAGCAAGGTCGTGGGGCCAAACTGAAAAGCACTGATCCAGCGATTTTCTCAGGATTATTCTGGACAGGTGAACAGGCGGTTCAACTTGGCATTGCGGACCGTTCAGGCAGTATGAATAGTTTGAAACGCGAGCTGAAACTGGAACATAGTGTAAACTACACGATTGAACGTAATCCACTGGAATCAGTGCTTGGACGAGTGGGAACTTCCATTGGGCAGGGACTGAGTCAGTCGGTCAGTCAGCAATTACAGAGTAGCCAGAACGCTAAATTACAATAATTACGGGGTGAGAAGAGATGACCAATAAGCCGGTGATGCATTTTGCACATGCCAATGGTGTTCCTTCTGCCGTGTACCAAAAGCTTTTTGATCATTTGTCTGATGATTATGAGGTCGTGTCGATTCCGCTGATTGGAACTAATCCTAAGTATCCGATCAGCAATCATTGGCCTTATCTGGTACAGCAAGTCATCGACAGCATTGAATCACAGGCATCAGGTCAGCGCGTGATTGGCTTGGGACATTCTTTAGGCTCTGCGCTAACCTTTATGGCAGCCATGCAACGTCCTGATTTGTTCCAGCAGGTGATTATGCTGGATCCTCCATTGATTATGGGGAAGGATGGACTGACCCTGCATTTGTCGAAAATGTTCAGTGCGAAAATTTTGGATCGTATCACGCCGGCTGGTTTGTCTTTGCGCCGTCGTGATCATTGGGAGAGTCGTGCACAGGCGGCGGAATTGCTGCGCCCTAAGGGATTTTATCGGGATTTTGATGCGGAATGTTTTGATGCTTATATCGAGCATGCTTTGCAGGATGATCCGCGTGGTGGGGTGACACTAACCATTCCCAAAAATGCCGAGGTTGAGATTTTCCGGACCAATCCTTCTTTGTGGTGGTTACCGCAAAAGAAACTGTCTATGCCTGCCCATCTTGTCGTGGGGCAGGAGAGCATTTTCCTGCAGCGTAAGTTTCCCCAGATGGTGGAGAAAAAATGGGATATTCCGTTTAGTATTACGCCGGGTGGGCATATGTTTCCATTAGAGCATCCTGTTGAAGTGGCTCAGTTGATTAAACAATTAATTCGACAACCTCATTAATTTATTGCTTGTAAGACAAATAAAAAAGCGCCTTCGAGAAGGCGCTTTTTTATTTTTTAGAATTTGCAGAACTGCACAGGCTCAGTTAAAGGCTGCCCTTTAAAAATGGCTTGGCCTTGCACATAGTGCAAATCACCACGACAGATCCATTCTGCCACTTGCGGATAAATCAAGTGTTCCAGCCCATGCACACGATGTGCCAGATGGTTGGCATCATCATGTGGCCCGACTTTTAAGATACCTTGAGCGATGGCCTGACCGGCATCCAGTTCAGGCGTGACATAGTGTACGGTACAGCCATGGAAGACATCCCCACTATTCAGCACACGCTGATGGGTATGCATGCCTTTATAAAAGGGCAACAGAGAGGGATGGATGTTCAGCATTTTACCTTCCCACGCACGCACAAACTTCTCGCTTAAAATCCGCATGAAGCCGGCAAGAATCACAAAGTCAACTTGCCAGTCCAGCAGTTGCTGATGCATGGCTTGATCAAAGACTTCACGTGTTGGAAAGTGTTTATGTTCAATTACCGCAGTATCGATCCCGGCATTTTTTGCACGGGTAAGCGCGTAGGCATCTGGTTTGTTCGACAATACACCTACGATTTGCCCAGATAACTGGGCATCGATGAGTGCTTGTAGGTTAGAACCACTGCCTGAAACGAGTACAGCAATTCGTATCATGCAAAAATTACGCGGATTTTTTCGTCTGCGCCTTCAACCGATTCAGCATTGTCCTGGATGTAGCCAATTTTCCAGGCTTTTTCACCTTGTGCATTCAACACTTCAATGGTTTTTTCCGCATCAGCAGCATCAACAGCAATGACCATACCTACGCCACAGTTAAAGGTGCGGTACATTTCAAAACGTTCAACACCACCTTCACGTTGTAGTAGTTTGAATAGTTCTGGCCATTCCCAAGAAGCTTCGTCAATTACCGCCTGTGCACCATTTGGCAAGACACGTGGCAAGTTGCCTGGTAAACCACCACCCGTGATGTGTGCCATGGCATGGACATCCACTTGTTTGCACAACTCAAGCACTGGTTTTACATAAATGCGGGTAGGTTCCATCGCGACATCAGCCAATGGGCGACCATCGATTTCCTGCGTTAAATCGACATTTTTTACATCAAGAATTTTACGTAGCAGTGAGTAACCATTTGAATGTGCACCGCTTGATGCGATACCAATCAAGACATCACCGGCTTTGACTTTAGAGCCATCAATAATTTTACTTTGCTCAACTACACCTACGGCAAAACCAGCAAGATCGTAATCTTCACCTTCATACATGCCTGGCATTTCGGCGGTTTCACCACCGACCAATGCACAACCTGCTAGCTCACAACCTTTACCAATACCGGTTACGACATTTGCTGCTACATCCACATTAAGATGGCCTGTTGCATAGTAGTCGAGGAAGAATAAAGGTTCAGCACCACAGACCAAAAGATCGTTGACGCACATTGCCACTAGATCCTGACCAATCGTGTCATGACGGTTCAGGTTTAATGCCAGACGTAATTTTGTGCCTACGCCATCGGTACCTGAAACAAGAACTGGCTCTTCATAACCTTTCGGAATTTTGCAAAGTGCGCCGAAGCCGCCAAGACCGCCCATTACTTCAGGACGAGTTGTGCGTTTAGCTACAGATTTGATTCGATCGACCAGTGCGTCGCCCGCTTCAATATCGACACCAGCGTCTTTATAGCTTAAACCAGAGTTAGGGGTAGAAGTTGAGTTGCTCATAATGAAGTCTCCGCAATGGCGTGAGATTATAACCTGAATAAACGAAACTCTTATGTTATTTATGCGCTAAAATGCTATCTTTACTAAAATATTTTCTTCTATAACGATTAAACTGAGAAAAGGCGAGATTCTATGCTCGATCGTACCTTGCGCCGTATTTTTATCCTTGCAGGCATCGCACTCGTTCTCTGGATTTTATATTTACTTAAACCTGTTGTTCTACCTTTTATTGGGGCTTTTTTAATTGCCTACCTGTTTAGTCCGCTAGTTGATTATTTACATGCTTGGAGACTACCGCGTTGGTTGGCGATTAGTGTGGTCTTTGTTGGTATCGGGATTCTGATTACTCTGGCGATCTGGTATGTCGTGCCACTGATCTGGAAACAATTAATCTATTCCCGTGACAGTATTCCCGCTGGTATTCACTGGCTAAATTCCACTTTCCTGCCTTGGGTGTCCCATAACTTTAATGTCGAACGGATGGAAATCGATACGGAGCAGATGTCCACTGTCATTATGGAATATATCCAGACCAACTATAGTGCCGACAGTATTCAGACCATGCTGTTAAAAGTGGCGCAATCCGGATTGAACTTTATTCAGATTGGGGGCACCGTGGTTCTGATTCCGATTATTTCTTTCTATTTCTTATTGGACTGGCAGCGGATGCTGGATTCTTTTCATCGCCTGATTCCGCGTCGCTATGAACCGAATGCCATGGTGATTGTGAGAGAATGTCATAGTGTACTGGGCGCTTTTGTGAAAGGACAGTTTCTGGTGATGTTCTTGTTAGGCATTGTCTATGCATCAGGTTTGCAACTGATCGGATTGGAAGTCGGTTTGATTATTGGGATGGTTGCAGGGCTGGCCAGTATTATCCCTTACTTAGGGTTTGCTGTAGGTATCATTGCTGCGATTGTCGCCACCTTATTCCAGTTTGGTATCGACTGGATGCAGCTGATTCTGGTTGTGGTGGTGTTTATGATTGGACAGGCCGTAGAAGGTTATATTTTACAGCCGTTCTTGCTCGGCGATAAGATTGGTCTTTCCCCGGTTGCAGTGGTCTTTGCTGTTTTGGCAGGTGCCCATTTAGGTGGTCTGATTGGAATGTTAATCGCACTTCCTGTGGCGGCCGTTATTGTGGTGCTGTTAAAGCATGTACGCGAGAGCTATGAGCATAGCGCATTTTATGGGCCGCCTAATTTAGTTGAACAGGCCGCTGAGTCAGCGAATTTGCTGGTCACTCCAGATCTTCAGGCGCTGGATTCCGACAGAAAAGATCAGCAAGCGACTGAAAAATCGATTAACATTGATCAAGATCAACCTTAAGGTTTACAGTAGATATGCGTCAATTGCAGTTAGATATTGAGCCGCAACTGGATGCCCGAATTAGTGATTTTTCGGGGCCAGGTTGGGGGCCTGTGATTGATGCTGTGCGCCAGTTACACGCTGGACTGATCCGTAGTTTCTATATCTATGGGGGGGCGGGTACCGGTAAAAGCCATCTGCTTTCCGCGATTTGTGATTCTTATTTGGATGTGGGTAAATCAGCGATCAAAGTATCGTTGCTGGCCTTGCTAGATGCGCCGATTGAGGCCATTACGTCATTGGAAAAATATGATCTGGTGGCCCTGGATGATATCGAGGCCATCAGCGGTGTGCCACATTGGCAGCGTGCAGTGTTTCATCTCATCAATTATCAAAATGCCGAAGGTGGGCAACTGGTCTTTTCTTCACGTGTTGCTCCAATAGAGCTGAAGCTAGAATTACCCGATTTGCAATCACGCCTGACGCAAGCGGTCAGTGTGAAGGTGCCAACTGGCAGTCTCTATGCCGATCGCCAGGCTTTGGTTAACTCGGTGCTGACACGCCGTGGGGTACATCTGGATCAGCAGATCGTGGACTATTTATTATTGTATGGTCCGCATCAGGCCGCTTTATTATTACAGACACTGGAGCAGCTAGAAAAATTGTTAAAAGGGGAAAAGACTAAATTGTCAAATGCCACTTTGCGCCAGATTTATGCATTAATTGATGAATATCGCAGTTAAACTGATTGCCATAAAAAAAGCCTCAATCAGAGGCTATTTTTATCACTTTGACCTATCTAATCGCTTATTTATTTGTTGGCTGTGTTGATCCCGACATATTTATTGATATATTCCTGTCGAATCGCCTGACGCTGTTCTGGTGTGGCATGTTGCATCCGTTGCCGTAATTCATTGCGCTCTTGTGTACTCATTTGTTGCCAGGCTTCACGCATTTTCTGTTTGTCCTGTTCTGGCAATTGAGTAAACCATTCCATACGTTGCTGGAGGGCAACACTTTGTTGGTCCGGTAATTCTTTGAGATGCTGGTAGCGTTTGATCAGCGCAATTTGCTCACCCTCAGAAAGTTCCTCCCAAGTATCATTGACCTGGGTATTGGCATCTTTGGAAAAAATCCAGAAACGTTCAAATCCAGCAAAACTGGTCTGTAAAAACCCGACGGCACAAAAGGCCAGTGCTAATTTTTTAGCTGCCATGTGGCACCTTGTCTTCGCCTAAAACCATTAACATTTCTAAGTCTTCGACCATTTGTGGTGAAAGTTTAGGGCTAACCACCACCTGATTTTGCGGTTTCTCTGTCAATTCCAGTGCATTCGGCAATACGATAAAACCTGCCAAAGCTGCAGCCAGCGCAAAGCCAGTCATTTTCCACCAGCCATAACGCGAAGTTGACCGCGTTTGAATATGCTCAAGCACATGATTCATGACGACAGGTTTATCTTTATGCTGCCGGGCGAGTCCATCGAGTTTGGACGTCACCTGTTTTGTAAAATCATCATTTTTCATCGGATGATCCTCCCAAATAAGGATTCAAATGTACCAAACTGGCACGCAGCCCTTGAATGGCACGATGATAATGGGTTTTGACGCTGCCTTCACTACAATTCATGATCTGTGCGGTGGTTTGGGTATCGAACCCCTCCCAGGCACGTAACATAAAGGCTTGCTGTTGACGAACTGGTAATTGGGCAATCGCCTGCTGGATTTCTTCTACGGTTACCGCTTGTGATAAAAAATCTGAAGGGTTTAAGCTGGTTTCATCCACCAGTTCGATTGCTTCTTCCTGATCATCATCTAAGTTAATTTTTTTGAAAAAGGCAAAAGGTTGGGCTCTGCGTGCTTCTTTACGGCGCCAATCCTGTAACTTGTTATTCAAAATGGTATAGAACAGGGGATACCATTCTTCTAGCGTTTTCTCTGCATATGACTGGTGCAAGGCAATAAATGCCTCTTGTACCAGGTCAGTCGCGATACCCTGTTGGCCTTGCGTTGCACTTTCCATCATGACCAACGCACGCCCACTGACATCCTGCATAAAATTCTTCAGGCGTTGTTCAACCGTACTCGTTTGAGCACTCATTGATTCTGATTTGGACTGTTTGGGCGCTAGATCCATAGAGATGGAAAATCCTGTCATGGAGTACCCACCCTTGTTTTTAACTTTATTAATTATATAACGTCAAAAACAAGGGAATGGTTGACAACTCAAGCGATTATTTTAGCTAGTGTAATCGTTTTTTGGCGCCAATACAGAGCAGGTAAAATAACGTAACGATTTTATAGGTTTATAGACGCTGACGCACCATTTCAAAGAAACAGATTGAACCTGCCACTGCGACGTTTAAAGACTCCTGTCCACCTGGCTGAGGAATGGTCACTGACTGGGCATGTGCGAGTGCATAATCACTGACGCCTTGACCTTCATTACCCAAGATCCAAACGCAAGGTTGTCGTAAATCTTGCTGGTAGAGACTACGTGATTGATGCGAACTGGTCACATAGACTGGAATTTTGAATTTTTCTAAAATTTCGGTTAATGCGACATTTTCAAAAGTCTGCAAAGAAAAATGCGCACCCATTCCCGCACGTAATACACGTGGTGACCAGAGGGAAGCGGAACCTGCGGTACATACCACCTGTTTGATATTGGCTGCAGCTGCAGAACGTAAAAGTGTGCCTACATTACCAGGATCCTGCACATTTTCTAAAATGAGAGTATCCATATCGTAACGCATGCTGTCGTTATGTTTTGGCAGATCGATAATCGCGAGACAGGCTAGGGTCGTACCTAAAGTACTGAGATCTTTATACAATGATTCACTGATCACAAAAATATGACCGTGATAGTGCTCGTTAATATCATTCCAGTCTGGATGTTTTAAAGCATTCTCTGTGGTGAAAATCGCATTAATCTTCTTGTTTTCTTGTAACCAGGCCAGGCATAAATGAGTGCCTTCGAGTACGGTTTGCTGTTGTTTTTTGCGGTAAGAATTCTGTTCAATCAGCCCCCGCAGATGTTTAATTTTGGGGTTATCTTTTGATTCAAGAAAAATAATTGACATAAGTATAAACGTCCACCGCTGCTACAGCATGAAACTGTATCAGCGGCTGAGCAAAATGATTAATGGTAGCTGGTGACAAGATCAACTTCATTTTTAGAGCCGATAATCACGGGTACACGTTGGTGTAGTTCCGTCGGTTGAATTTCCATGATCCGTACACGCCCCGTAGTTGAAGCACCGCCTGCTTGTTCCATCAGCATGCTCATTGGGTTCGCTTCATACATCAGACGTAAACGGCCTGCTTTTTTCGGGTCTTTAAGATCATAAGGGTAAAGGAAAATTCCGCTACGGCATAGAATACGGTGAATATCACCGACCATGCAGGCCACCCAACGCATATTAAAGTCTTTGCCACGTACTGAGGTTTTGCCTGCAAGCAGCTCATCAATATAGCGTTTGACCGGTGCTTCCCAATGACGTTGGTTAGAGGCATTAATCGCGAATTCTTTAGTATCTTCCGCGACCTGAACATTTTCTGAGGTGACCAGGAATTCTTGAGTTTCAGGATCTAAAGTCAGGAATACTACACCTGCACCGACTGTCAAGGCCATCATGGTCGATGGACCATACAGAACATAACCTGCCGCGACTTGAGCGGTACCTGGCTGCATAAAGTCTTCTGCCTGTGTAACTGCATTTTTTGCTGGCAGAATCGAGAAAATAGTGCCGACACACATGTTAATGTCGATATTGCTTGAACCATCGAGTGGATCAAATAACACGAGGTATTTACCATTTTCTTGCGCTGGGGTGAATTCATCAAGTTCTTCCGAGGCCAAACCACCGACATGCGCGTGAGTGCGTAAAGCCTCAATCAGATAATCATTCGAGATGACATCCAGTTTCTTCTGGGTTTCACCTTGCACGTTTTCATGTTCAGCACTTCCCAAAATGCCGGCAAGCGCACCTTTTTGTAAAGCCTGATCGATCGTTTTACAGGTGTTTGCAATCGTTTCAATGACTTGTGAAAGTTCAGGCGTTAAATTCCCATCTTGTTGTTGTAAATATTGGGATAGGGTGCGATATGACATACAGGATGACTCCAATCGGCAAAAGGGGGGAATGAATCAATTGGCGTATTTTAGATGAGAACGCAATAAAATAAAATTTAAACCATGTTATTTGCGCTGATTTTACCCTTGAAAGTCCTGAAGAACATGTTATGTTGATGTCTAAAGGACGAAATGACATAGGAGCCAGAAATGACAACGAAAAAGTTCGACGCAACTCCAACGCCTAGCGAACCGATCAGCCTAGAAAACATTTCCGCAGAAAGTGTCAAAGATGCATGGAAAGGCTATGAAAATAAGCCGGAATATAAAGAATTCAATAAACATGACTTAATTGAATCGATGCATGCGGCCGATGCGGAAAAACACGAAGCCCAATAACAGTTGAGAAATAAAAAGCCCGGAATGTATCCGGGCTTTTTATTTGTGATATGCTTATTTTAATAACGGTGGTACCGCTTCATAGTTCAGCTCAACACGGCGGTTTTCTTTCCATGCTTCTTCTGTATGGCCAGGATTGACCGGCATTTCTTTACCATAGCTTACAGCTTCAAGCTGTTGTGGTTGTACACCATTGGTCAATAGGAAACTTTGCACGGCTTTGGCACGGCGTTCACCGAGTGCCATGTTGTATTCACGTGTACCCCGTTCGTCGGTATGACCGGTTAAAGCAACACGCGAGTTGGCATTCGCCACCAGGAATTGTGCATGACCTTGTAAGGTTTGGTAATCTTCGCTAGAAAGCTCACTGCTGTCATAATCAAAATGTACGACACGTTTGGCCAAGAATGCTTTATTGGCTTCAGTCACTCCTTTGGCAGAAGCACCTGCAGCATTTTGTGCATTGAGTGCTGCATCTTCACTGAGGCCAGTGGTATTGACCGTCGTTGCAGTGCCCGTACCGAGATTATTATTACCCGTTGCGATCTCGGTGGCTGGTTTGCGACTTGCACAGCCAGTCATGACCAAGGCCGTTGCGAGCAGGGGAAGCGTACACAGTTTAATCAGATTCATTTGAAGCTCCATCAATGGTTTTTTTTAAAGCATGTCGGTGATTTTATTTTGGTGCCCATGCCGGTTCGCGTACTTCACCTTGTTCGCTTGGCAAGTTCATCCGGAAACGGCCATCTGTTGACATAATCGACAGCAAGCCACGGTTCCCTTCGCGTGTTGCGTACACGACCATTTGGCCATTGGGTGAAAAACTTGGCGATTCATCCAGACTGGTAGGTGTCAAAATTTGGGTAATCCCGGTATTGATATCCTGTAAAGCAACTTTATAGTTGCTGTCTGCTGGACGGTGCACCATCGCGATTTTTTTGCCATCGGCACTCAAACTACCGCGTGCATTAAACGCACCACGGAATGTCAGACGTTTGACTGAACCATCAGCAAAACTGTAACGGTAAATCTGGGCAGAACCACCACGATCCGAGGTAAAGATAAAAGATTGCCCATCCGGTGCATAACGTGCTTCTGTATCAATTGCGTTATCATTCGTCATGCGTTTGAGCTGGCGGGTATTCAAATCCATTTGGTAGATTTCAGGATTACCATGCATGGATGCGGTAAATAGCATGGATTGGCCATCTGGTGAGAAACTTGGCGCACCATTTAACCCTCTAAAACGTGCCAGTGCTTCACGCTGGCCTGTGGCTAAATCTTGTAGATAAATCCCCGGACGTTTAGTTTCAAAAGACACATAGGCCAATTTTTTGCCGTCCGGTGTCCAAGTGGGTGACAGGATCGGATCACGTGAGGACAGTACCGTCCGTGGCTGTTCACCATCGGTATCAGCAATTTGCAAGGTATAGCGTTGATCAGGAGTCGCCGGATTTCGTAAGACATAGGCAATACGACCGCTAAAATCACCTGGAATTCCGGTTAAGGCCTGATAAATCGCATCACTGATCATATGACCGGCTTGACGAATACGTGAGCTTGGCACGGTTAACAATTCATTGAGCAGATATTGTTGTTTTTCCACATCAAACAACTGGTAATGGACTTGGTAGTTACCATTGGCATCGGGCTTAACATCACCAATGACCACATACGGAATACCTGCATTTTTCCAGTCAGCTGCTTGTAAATGATTGAGGGTAGCGGATGTTGGCGGTAAATTTTTTGAAGAGCTGCTGAAGCGTCCGGAACGGTTGAGATCACTTTCGACAATCGGGTAAATAGACTGATCATTGCTAAACGGCACGATCGCAATTTTGGGTGCCTGTTCAGGGGCTTTTGCAATCTCAAGATGGAGCTGAGCCAAGGCAGCTGTTGGCAAAATTGGCCCAAAGGTTGCGGTTAGGGCTAAAGCAAGTAGCGGTTTACGCATGTTTTCCATAATTGTCTTGCACTCAAATTTGGGATTTTTCTTCGTGTTTCTGTTTAGCATAATTACTGGATTTAAATCTATTCAAACCCTGTAATTATGCATCATTAATTTATCGTGCTGTAAACGTTGAGCTAAAACTACGGGCTTCGCGACGCGCATCGGGATCCGCAGGCATTGGGTAAGGCGCTGCTGCACGTACAGCCGCTTCGACGCTGGCTTTCATGTCTGGATCACTCGCGCTCACAACCACCGATAGTACAGCCCCGCTGTCACTTAAAGTCACGCGTGCCGTGGCCTGTTTACCCGTTGAACCGGCGGGGACATCCCAAGCACGTTGAATTTTATTGGTAAAGTCACGTTTGGCTGTAGAAGCGATTCTTTTGGCTTCGGCTTTCTTTTGAGCTGCATCTTCGCTCGCTTTTTTTGCCGCCGAGGCTTTGGCTTCTTGTTCCGCTTGCTCACGCGCTTCGGCGGCAGCTTTGGCTTTTGCATCTGCAGCGGCTTTGGCTTTTGCATCAGCGGCAGCTTTGGCTTTTGCATCTGCAGCGGCTTTAGCTTTTGCATCTGCGGTGGCTTTGGCTTTTGCATCTGCAGCGGCTTTAGCTTTTGCATCTGCAGCGGCTGTAGCTTTTGCATCTGCAGCGGCTTTAGCTTTTGCATCTGCAGCGGCTTTAGCTTTTGCATCTGCAGCGGCTTTAGCTTTTGCATCTGCAACGGCTTTGGCTTTTGCATCCGCGATAGCTTTAGCTTTAGCATCCGCGACAGCTTTAGCTTTTGCATCCGCGACAGCTTTAGCTTTTGCATCCGCTGCAGCTTTGGCTTTTGCATCTGCAGTGGCCTGAGCATTAGCAGCTGCTTCAGCATGCTGCTTTGCTGCTAATTCTGCTTTTAATTTGGCTTCAGCTTCAGCACGTTGCTCGGCTTGAGCACGTCGTGCCGCATTCTCTGCATTTTGTTTGGCAAGTGTGGTTTCTGCAGGTGAAGTTTCAACTTTAATCGGGGCTGCAGCACTAGGAATGACAGGTGCCGCTGGCACAGGCTCAGCTGTTTGCTGAATTTCAGCTGCTACTTTCTGATGGACCGTTTCACTGATTTCTGTGTCTGCTTCAGGTTTAGGGTGAGGTAGATCCTCGGGTTTGATGAGAACCGCTTGCATGCGCTCAGATGGTTTAGGTGGATCACTTAAACCTAAATAAAGTAAAGCAATCAGCGCAACGGTGTGTACCCCTAGGGTAAAACCAATCGCAATGGCTTTTTGCTGCGCGTGTGGTTGAGGAGAATGCTTCATATTTATTTTAAAGGTTCAGTCAGTAGACCAACTTGGCTGAGACCTGCTTCTTGCAGGCTGGCCATCAAGGCGACGACATCCCCATACGGACGACTTTGATCACCATTCACCAAGACACTGAGTTGCTGCTGGTTCGCTGTTGCTTCCGTTTGTGCTGTTGTTAAAATTTCTTGTAGTTGACTCAAACTAAGCGCTTGGTCATCTTTATAGGTTTTGTAGTTCAGATAGTATTGGCCATCTTTGCTAAGCGAAACGATAGCTGGTGATTCTTTCGAGGCAAAGGAGGTACTGTTGGCCTGTGGTAAATCGACGTCAATGCCACTGGTGATCATGGGTGCGGTGACCATGAAAATCACCAGTAGAACCAACATGACATCGATATACGGCACCACGTTCATTTCGCTTTTCAGGGGTTTTTTAATACGTTCAAAACGGCCCGAACGTTGAATCGCCATTTACGCTTCTTCCTGTGCAGTACCAACTGATTGACGTTGTAACAGCGCGACCATTTCTTCAGCAAACAGTGCCCGGTTTGAATAAATGGTTTCACCTTTGGCTGTAAAATGGTTAAAAGCCAGAACGGCAGGAATGGCGGCAAATAAACCAATCGCTGTGGCAATCAAGGCTTCTGCAATACCCGGTGCGACCGTAGCTAAAGTGACTTGTTCGACTGCTGCAAGCCCAATAAAGGCATTCATGATGCCCCAAACCGTACCAAATAGACCAATATAAGGTGCAACCGAACCGATACTGGCCAAGGTGCCCAAGCCTTGCTCGAGCTGTCCTTGGTCACGGCTGAGGCCGACACGTAAGATTCGTTCAGTACTTTCAATCCCTTGTTCAAGAGAAGCTTGACGTTTTTTCAGTTTAAGAAATTCACCCAAACCGAGATAAAAAATATCTTCGAGGCCCGCACGTTTGGAATTGAGCTGGGCATTATTATATAAGGTATTCAATTCGGCCCCAGACCAGAACATTTTCTGGAAATGCTGGTCTTCTTGGTGGGCCTTTTTGTAACTCATATGCAACTTGGCAATTAGATACCAACTATACAGCGATGCAAGAAATAGGATCAGCATCACCAGTTGTACGACTGGACTCGCTTGTAAAATTAAATCGGAGATATGTAGAGTGGATTCTAGTTGTGTTGCCATAAGTTACATGTGCCAAGTTTTTTTAATCTTGCGCTAATTCTTTACGAATAAGATCACGAATTTCATCAGGTAAGCGGCAAGGCATCATGTTTACATTTAAACATGCCAACTCGACCTCACCTGAAGCCAGTAAGATTTCACCACGATAAATATGTTGTTGCAAGGTAAATGACGCGGTTTTACATGAAATTACACTTGCAGTCACCGTGATCAGATCGTCCATCAAAATTGGACGCATGTATTTCACTGCGATCTTGTGAACCACGAAGTTATAATCTTTTTGATGCCAGTAGTGGTCAATCCCTGAAGCACGTAGCCATTCGGTACGGCAGCGTTCCATAAAACGGATATGGTTGGCATGATAGACGATGCCACCTGCATCAGTATCTTCCATATAAATACGAATTGGGAATGCAAAAAGATTAGCCATAAGAATGTAGTTCCATTTTTAGATGAAAGACCGCAAAGTGTAAGATTGGCTGTGCCGGAACAAGCCACCCGAGAGATTGTTTTGCAAACTCAAGAGGAGAGAGGACTTGACCGGCACAAGATGGCGTAGATTCTAGCAATATGGGTTTTAAGCTCAAATGGCACAAGCTATCAATCATGGAGGATTACGACCTGATTCGGTAAGCTTGGGTTACAGTAAGCATGTGCTAAGTTATTTTGATGGGTAGGTTAGCGATTGAAATCGAACCGACACATAAAAAACAAGCTGTCGATTTGACAGCCTGTGTATAGAATGATCGTAATGTCTTAGACAACGTCATGTTTATGTTGCGCTTTGAGCTCAGCAATCGCTTCAATACGACGTTGAATTAACATTTCACCAATATCTGGACCTTGAATTTCAGGAGGGAGATCTTGGGCTTTAATGTTTCGAACCACACGCATGGCTTCTAACATATAGGCAGCTTGAGGGTAAGGGCGATCTTCCAGCCCCAAACGACCCCGTGAGTCACACTCACATGCCTGTATGAAAGCTTCCACTCGTTCGGGACGGCGCAAAACATC
Source organism: Acinetobacter minutum (assembly GCF_035916735.1). NCBI lineage: Bacteria > Pseudomonadati > Pseudomonadota > Gammaproteobacteria > Moraxellales > Moraxellaceae > Acinetobacter > Acinetobacter minutum. Next base: position 7,123 of record NZ_JAQIHG010000004.1, on the reverse strand, counting down.
CAGACGCTGCAGTAAGCGCCACAAAGTACCCGGTTTTAAGCTTAAAGCTTGATGTGCTTTGAGATGTTCCCTACAGACGGCAATCGCCAGTTGTTTGGTCTGAGTCGGTACTTTTAAACGTTCACAGACTTCAGTGACCGGTTTCACTCCGCGCTCTTCATGCATGATATGGCGCGGGAGTTCATTACTTGGGGTTAATGCCTTGCCCAGATCATGAACCAGTACGGCAAAACGGACATCCAAGGAATAGTTGGCACGGCAAGCCTGTTGTAATGACATGAGGGTATGCAGGCCACTATCAATTTCAGGGTGATATTCAGGGCGTTGTGGGATACCAAATAAGGCGTCTAATTCAGGAAAAAGTATTTTTAAAGCCCCGCAGCGACGTAGTACCTCAAAATAGACATCTGCATCACGTTCCATCAGCGCACGTGAAGTTTCTTTCCAGACCCGTTCCGGTGTCAATGCCTGTAGTTCGCCAGAATTGGCTAGTTCTTGCATCAATTGCAGGGTTTCATCGGCAATAGCGAAACCATACTGATGATAACGTGCGGCAAAACGTGCCACTCGCAGTACACGCAAAGGATCTTCAACAAAAGCATTTGAAACATGACGCAGTACTTTTAACTGTAAATCCTGCTGGCCACCATAAGGATCATAGACCTGACCTTGCTCATCCATTGCCATGGCATTGATGGTGAGATCACGCCGGATTAAATCTTCTTCTAAGCTGACATTCGGATCGGTATAAAATTCAAAGCCATGATAACCATGACCTGCTTTACGCTCTGTACGCGCAAGCGCATATTCATCTTTGGTTTCAGGATGGAGAAAAACAGGAAAATCTTTACCCACCGGTTGAAAACCTTGAGCTAAAAGTTGTTCGGGTTGAGCCCCTACCACCACATAATCTTTTTCTTGATAGGGGTGTCCAAGTAACTGATCTCGAACGGCACCACCCACTAAATACACTTGCATGAAAAAACCTCTATTCTTGAGGCAATCATGCAACAGAATAGAGGTTTTCTCAAGTCAGCAAGCCGAGCTTTTTACTCGGCTTTCTGGGATTAGGCTTGATCTTGCTGAATTTCAGCCACAGTTAAAGCAGTCATGTTGACCAGACGGCGAGTTGTTGCTGTTGGCGTCAAGATGTGAACTGGTTTTGCTGCACCAAGCAGGATCGGACCAATCGTCACGTTATTGCCAGAAGTTGATTTCAACAGGTTGAACGAAATGTTTGCTGCATCCAGATTTGGCATGATCAACAAATTCGCTGAACCTTTGAAACGTGAGTTCGGGAATGCGAAGTGGCGAATGTTTTCATCCAATGCAGCATCACCGTGCATCTCGCCTTCCACTTCAAGTTCCGGTGCGATTTTAGACAGGATATTGAACACTTCACGCATTTTTTGCGCGCTTGGATCTGTCTGGTCGCTGCCGAAGCTAGAATGAGAAAGCAAAGCAACACGTGGTGTCATACCAAAACGACGAACTTCTTCAGCTGCCAAAATGGTCATTTCAGCCAACTGCTGGGCAGTCGGGTTGGTGTTGACATAGGTGTCTGCAATAAACAGGTTGCGATCTTCAAGCATCAAGGCATTCAAGGTGAAGAAAGTATTGTGACCTTCTTTCAAGCCAATAATGTTGCTCACGAAATCAAGGTGAATGTCATAGCTTGAGTAAGTACCACACAGCATACCATCTGCAAGACCGTGACGAACTAGCATCGCAGCGATCAGGGTTGAACGACGACGTGCTTCACGTTGTGCATACTCCACGGTCACGCCTTTGCGTTGCATGATTTGATAGTAATCATCGGCAAATGCTTGATAGTGCGGGTTCTTTTCCTGATCAATGATTTCGATGTTTAGGCCATTTTGTAAACGTAGGCCCAACTGCTTGATGTTGGCTTCGATCACTGCTGTACGACCGACCAAGATTGGTTTAACCAGACCTTCATCCACTGCGATTTGTACCGCACGCAATACGCGTAGGTCTTCACCTTCTGCATACGCGATACGTTTTGGATCCGATTTCGCTTGGGCGAAGATTGGTTTCATCATCAAGGCTGAGTTATACACAAACTCAGACAAGCGTTGACGGTAAGAATCAAAGTCTTGGATTGGGCGAGTTGCAACACCCGAGTCCATTGCAGCTTTAGCAACAGCAGGGGCAATCTCAAGAATCAAGCGCTGATCAAGTGGACGCGGAATCAGGTAATCACGACCGAAAGAAGCTGATTTTTCACCATAAGTTGCCGCATCTGCCTCAACATGCGCCATTTTTGCAATCGCATGTACGCAGGCAATCTTCATTTCTTCGTTAATGGTGGTTGCACCGACATCGAGTGCACCACGGAAGATATAAGGGAAGCATAGTGCGTTGTTCACCTGGTTCGGATAATCTGAACGACCCGTTGCCATGATCACGTCAGGACGAACTTCATGCGCATGTTCTGGCAGAATTTCTGGATCTGGGTTCGCCAAAGCAAAGATGATCGGATTAGCCGCCATCTGTTTCACCATTTCTTTGGTGAGAATGCCAGCAGCAGAAAGACCGAGGAACATGTCAGCGTCATTCATGACTTCGTGTAACTGAGTCGCCTGAATGTCTTGCATGTAACGTTTTTTCGAATCATCCAAGCCTTCACGAGAGGTGGTGATTAGACCACGTGAGTCGGCAACGATGATATTTTCTTTTTTGACACCGAGTGCGCAAAGCAAGTCAAGGCAAGAAAGGGCAGCAGCACCGGCACCTGAGGCAACAATTCGGATTTCGTCAATTTTTTTCTCAACCAGTTGTAGGGCATTCAGCAATGCTGCACCCACAATGATCGATGTACCATGTTGGTCATCATGGAACACTGGAATGTTCATACGTTCACGCAGTTTGCGCTCGATGTAGAAACATTCAGGTGCTTTGATGTCTTCTAAGTTAATTCCGCCAAAGGTTGGTTCTAGTGCAGCAACAATATCAACAATCTTGTCTGGATCATTTTCTGCAATTTCGATATCGAATACATCGACACCCGCAAACTTCTTGAACAGAACGCCTTTACCTTCCATTACAGGTTTAGAGGCCAATGGACCGATATTACCTAGACCCAGTACAGCTGTACCGTTACTGACTACGGCAACAAGGTTACCACGTGCGGTATATTTGGCTGCAAGCGAAGGATCACGTTCGATCTCTAAGCAAGGTGCTGCAACACCTGGAGAATAAGCAAGCGCTAGATCACGTTGGTTGACCAGCTGCTTGCTTGGTGTCACGCTGATTTTCCCTGGATTTGGGAATTCGTGGTAGTACAAAGCCTGCTGTTTTAATGATTGATCGTCCATCTGAGTCTCGATTGTTGCAAGAGTTATTCCAGCGTTGCTGGCGGGGGTTTTTGCTAAATTCTCCCGAATATACCATTAGTTGAGCACTTCGCCCAGTCAAGCCTGCTGCTTTTTCGAACAAACTTAGAGCTCAAATTTATAGAGTAATACTCAAGAGATATAAGTTTATGCACCTGAGGGTATATCGCCCAAATTGGGCAGATATTCTATGGAAAAGTAAGCTAATTTAAGCGATGTGATGTTTTGGTGAAGAGCTAAGGAAATTAAGGAATTTTAAAGAAATTTTGCTAAAAAAGCACATCAAGGCTGAGCTGACTTTGGTTGTTTTGTGGGTGAAATATAAAAAGCAATCGGACTTAAGCAAAATGGTGATTTAAAATCGAAAGCGCTACAACCGGTGCAGTTTCTGTACGCAATACGCGCTCCCCAATACACCAATTCTGGAAACCTGCTGCATTTGCCTGTTCAATTTCTGTCTCACTCAAGCCACCTTCGGGGCCAATTAATAAGGCCAGTTCTGAATTTGCATGTTGCAGTACATTGACCTGATCTTTGTTCGGCGCAAGCACTAAACGTGTTGCTGGAAGTTCACTGTTTAGCCATTCACTGAGGGCTAGCGGTGGCAAAATTTGGGGTATCCGGTTCATGCCACACTGCTCACAAGCGGCAATTGCTACTCCTTGCCAATGCTCCAGTTTTTTCTGATCACGATCGTACTTTAAACGCATTTCACAGCGCTCTGAAGTGAGAAGCTGAATTTGGTGTACACCGAGTTCAGTCGCTTTCTGGATGGCGTAATCCATGCGGTCACCTTTGCTCATCACTTGGCCAAGCAGTGCTTTAAAAGCAGGGGTGCGATCCATTGGGTTGAACTGATTGACCTGTACGGAAGCAGCCTTTTTGCTGACTTCAGTCAGTGTCACCTCATATTCGCCACCCTTGCCATTAAACAGGGTGGCTTGATCACCCACTTGAGCACGTAGCACACGAACCCAATGATGAAAGACGGTTTCAGAAAGCTCGCAAGTTTCCTCGACAGTCAAATCAGCATTAATATAAAAACGGGTCATGGTTACGTGTCTCTGGTTGTGTGTTGAATATAGGCAGTTTAGTTCAGACCAAGGTCAAGAACTAACTGGCGTGTTGGCTCGGTCTGGTTCATGGAATAGAAGTGTAGACTTGGAGCACCGCCAGCAATCAGGCGTTCGCAAAGTGTGATGACCACTTCATGACCAAAAGCTTTGATTGATTCTACATCATCGCCATACGCAGCCAGTTGCTTGCGAATCCAGCGTGGAATCTCGGCACCCGTACCATCCGCAAAACGGATCAGATTGCTGGCATTGGTAATCGGCATAATGCCCGGTGCTACTGGAATATCAATACCCGCTTTCTGGATACGATCCATAAAGTAAAAGTACGCATCTGGATTAAAGAAAAACTGCGTAATTGCAGCATTGGCACCTGCATTCACTTTTTCTACAAAGCGCTGGATATCCGCATCGAAGTTTTCTGCTTGTGGATGCATTTCCGGGTAAGCTGCCACTTCAATATGGAAATGGTCACCTGAATGTTCACGGATAAAACGCACCAGATCCTGTGCGTATGGTAGCTCACCGAGACCCACCTGACCTGAAGGAAGGTCGCCACGTAAGGCGACAATACGATTGATACCTTTGGATTTGTACAAATCTAAAAGTTCAGCAATACGCGCTTTGTCATCCCCGATACAAGACAGGTGAGGAGCAACCGGTGTGCCTTTAGCATTAAAGGCATCGATTGCGGCCAACGTACGCTCACGGGTAGAACCGCCAGCGCCATAGGTCACCGAGAAAAACTCAGGATTCAGCTGTTGCAATTCCTGGTGTACCAATTGCAGCTTTTCTGCACCGGCATCAGTTTTTGGCGGGAAAAATTCAAAAGAAATCGGAACACGTTTGCTCATATCAAATCCTTTTTTGATGTACAAATATTGGCTGAGTAAAAAGGGCAGTATGCATATGCAACTGCCCTTGGGTTACTTAGTATTTGTATGCATCTGATTTGAATGGGCCTTCAACTGCTACACCGAGGTAGTCAGCCTGTTCTTGAGTCAATTGTGTCAATACGCCACCGAAACCGGCAACCATAGCTGCTGCGACTTCTTCATCCAATTTTTTCGGTAAAACTTCAACGCGGATTTTCGCTGCTTTTTGCTCAGCAGGAAGATCAGCAAATTTTTCTTCAAACAGGTACATTTGTGCTAGAACTTGGTTAGCAAATGAACCATCCATGATGCGTGATGGGTGGCCAGTTGCATTGCCTAGGTTTACCAAACGTCCTTCAGAAAGCAGAATCAGATAGTCATTTTCGTTTTCAGAACGGTATACCTGATGGACTTGTGGCTTCACTTCAACCCACTTGTAACCACGAAGGTAAGCGGTATCGATTTCAGTATCGAAATGACCGATGTTACATACCACCGCACCCGCTTTTAAGCTGTCGAGCATGGCAGCATCACAAACATGGTAGTTCCCTGTTGTTGTTACAACAAGGTCAGTATTTTGTAGAAGCTCAAGGTTGATGTCTTCTTTTTTGCCAGTTGGCACGCCATTTTTGTATGGAGAAACCACTTCGTAACCGTCCATGCACGCTTGCATTGCACAGATCGGGTCAATTTCAGTCACGCGTACAATCATGCCTTCTTGACGTAGGGATTGTGCAGAACCTTTACCCACGTCACCATAACCAATTACCAGCGCGCGACGGCCAGACAATAACATGTCGGTACCGCGTTTGATCGCATCGTTTAGCGAGTGACGGCAACCGTATTTGTTGTCGTTTTTAGATTTGGTCACAGAGTCGTTGACGTTGATCGCAGGTACTTTCAAAGAACCGTCTTTGCACATTTCAATCAGACGAGCGACACCTGTGGTGGTTTCTTCGGTAATACCGTGAATACGTTCAAGCATTTCTGGATATTTTTCATGAACAAGAGCAGTCAGGTCACCACCATCGTCCAGAATCATGTTGGCATCCCAAGGTTTACCATTCACATTAATTTGCTGTTCCAGGCACCATACATATTCTTCTTCAGTTTCACCTTTCCAGGCAAACACCGGTACACCACTTGCAGCAATCGCAGCTGCCGCATGGTCTTGTGTCGAGAAAATGTTGCATGACGTCCAGCGTACTTCCGCACCCAACTCAACCAGTGTTTCAATCAACACTGCTGTTTGAATGGTCATGTGGATACAGCCGAGGATTTTAGCACCCGCAAGTGGTTTTGCAGCCGCATAGCGACGACGCAAGCCCATCAAGGCTGGCATTTCGGCTTCGGCAAGTTTGATTTCTTTACGGCCGTAATCAGCAAGAGCAATATCGGCAACTTTATAATCTGTAAATGAAGCATTCACCGCGTTCATCAGGATCTCCTAAATAACATGTTGATCGTTGAGTTCGCGGATGCCGTTGTTGGTTGAGTCGAATGTTCAACCGATCGTCGAGCCTGGCGAATTTGGGTAGTTATTCCCAAACTGTTGCAGCATCCCTCGACTAGGGCAATATTGTACTTGGAAATCGATTTTGTTCCAATTGTAATTTGCACATTATGAAACCGCATAATTTTGCAAGAGATCAGGGCGTAAAACGTCTCGTTTTATTCTTTCCAGCTGTATCTGAAGTCTGAGGCTTATCAAAAATAGAACTGAGCTAATGCCTAAGTTGAGGGTGTATTAGCCCCCGTAAAAACGGACAGTTAACTCGCTAATTTTAGCGATAGAAATTCCCGAGGGGATTTCATTTTT